>NZ_JBEXSZ010000051.1:0-49353 GCF_040613865.1 Streptomyces sp. NPDC006197
AACGGAGCACGCCCCTCCACAGCGGCGTAGAGGGTCGCACCCAGGGACCACAGATCCGACTCGGCGGTCGCGGGCATCCCCCGGACCTGCTCAGACGCAGAGGCGCCGCTGAGCGCGCCGTCCCGTGTGCCCACCCGTCCCGCCCTGCGGGACGATTGCCCACACGGAGGTGGCGGGGGCCGGCCGGTCACGCCCGCAGTCCCGCCCGGCGGGCCGTGTCCGCCGCGCGGGCGCGGTCGGCCGCCGCCGACGCGGCGTCCCCGGCGGCCTCGTGGACGGCGGCGCGGCGGTGGAGCAGGTCGACGACGTCCTCGGCGACCCCCAGCGACTCGAAGAGTTCCAGGGCCTCCGCGAGCAGGGGCAGCGGTTCGGCGGAGTGCGCCGCCAGTCCCTCCAGCGCGGTCGCCGTCCCCCACCGCTCCCCGAGCGCCCGGAAACCGTCGAGGGCCTGGACGAAGAGGGCCTTCGAGGACGCCAGGTGGGCGTGGCCCACCTGGCCGAGGGCGCGGGACCAGGGGTCGTCGCCCATGCGGAGGCCCTCCAGGGGGCCTATGGACGTCGACCAGAGGAAGGCCGTGTACGGCTGCCCGAGCGGAGCCGTACGCGCGAGGAGGAACTCCCGGGCGCGGTCCACGTGTTCGCCCTCCCGGAGGCCCGCCGCGAGGACGCACAGCGCGTACTCCTCGCCGAGTTCCGCCGTCGGCTCCACCCGGTCGAGGAGCTCCGCGACCGGCGCCGCCACCCGGCCCCGGAGCCCGCGCAGCCACCAGTACGGGCTGAGCGCGGCCACCAGCCGCAGCCCGTCCTCGGGCGTGCCGCGCCGCAGCGCCGCCCGCAGGTTCGCGTCCTCCGCGTCCAGCCGGGCCAGCCATTCCAGCTGGTCGGGCCCGCGCAGTTCGGGGTCGGCCGCCTCGGCGAGTTCCCGGTAGTACGCGTGGTGGGCGGCGATCGCCGGGTCCCCGTCCGGGAGCCGCTCGGCGGCGTACGCGCGGATCGTCTCCAGCATCCGGTACCGGCCGTCGTCCCGTACCTCCACCAGCGACTTCTCCACGAGCGAGGCCAGCGGGTCCGCGCCCGCCCCGCACACCCGGGCCACCGCCTCCGCCGTCGCGCCGCCCTGGAACACGGAGAGGCGCGCGGCCAGTTGCCGCTCGTCCGGTTCGAGCAGCGACCAGCTCCACTCGACCACGGCCCGCAGCGTCCGGTGCCGCTCCGGCGCGGTGCGGTCCCCGCGCGACAGCAGTTCGAACCGCTCGCCGAGGCCGTCCGCCAGCTCCTCCACGGACAGGGTCCGCAGGCGGGCGGCCGCGAGCTCGACGGCGAGCGGCAGCCCGTCGAGGCCCGCGCAGAGCTCCGCCACGCGCGCGTGGCCCGTGAATCCGGGCCGGACCGCCGCCGCCCGCCGCACGAACAGCTCCTCCGCCGCGTCCGGGGCGAGCGCGCCGAGCGGCAGCAGGGACTCCCCGGTGATGCCGAGCGCCTCCCGGCTCGTCGTCAGCACCCGCAGTCCCGGGCAGGCGGCGAGCAGCCGCCGTACGAGGAGCGCCGTCTCCGCGACGACGTGCTCGCAGTTGTCCACGATCAGGAGCACCGACCGCCCGGCCAGGGCCGTTTCGAGCCGCGCCGCACCCCGCACGCCGAGCGCCGCCGCGAAGGCCTCGGCGACCTCGACGGAAGCGGAGCCCGTACGTCCGCCCCCGGCGGCCGCGGAGCCCGTACGTCCGCTCCCGGTAGCCGCGGAGCCCGTACGTCCGCTCCCGGTAGCCGCGGAGCCCGTATGCCCGCCCCCGTCGGCCGCGGAGCCCGTGCGTCCGCCCCCGGCAGCCGCAGACCCCGTGCGTCCGCCCCCGGTAGCCGCCGGTCCCGCGCCCCCGACCGCCCCCAGGTCCACGAACCTCACCTCCCCCGGCAGCCCCGCGCCCACCTCAAGGGCCAGCCGGGTCTTGCCCGCGCCGCCCGGGCCCACCAGGGTCACCAGGCGCGCGGCCGTCACCAGGGCGGCCAGCCGCTCCCGTTCCCGTTCGCGGCCCACGAAGTCCGTCAGCGGCGCGGGCAGCGGCGGGCACGTCCGGTCCGGGACGGTCGCCTCGCCCCGCAGCACCTCCAGGTGCACGGCGGACAGTTCCGGCGACGGATCGGCCCCCAGCTCCTCGGCGAGGGCCGCCCGCACCTCCTCGTACACGGCGAGCGCCTCCGCCTGCCGTCCCACCGCGGCGAGCGCCCGCACCTGCAGCCCGCGCAGCCGCTCCCGCAGCGGCTGCTCCCGCACCGACCGCTCCAACTCCCGTACGAGCGCGGCCAGGTCCCCGCCGACGGCCAGCTCGGCGGCCGCCCACTCCTCCACCGCGTCGAGCCGCAGCGCATCGAGCCGGGCCGCCTGGCCCGCGGCGAACGGCGCGTCCCGCACGTCGGCGAGCGCCGGTCCCCGCCAGAGCCCGAGCGCCTCCCGCAGCAGGTCGGCCGCGCGGCCGGGGTCGCCCGCCGCACCGGCCCGCGCGCCTTCCCGGGCGAGCGCCTCGAAGCGCAGGACGTCCACGTCCGTGACGGGGTCGCCGACGGCCAGCCGGTATCCGGCGGGCGAGAACCCGACCGTGACGCCCGGCGGGAGGGTCCGGCGCAGCCGCGAGACCTGGGCCTGGAGCGCGCCCTGGGCGCCGGCCGGCGGCTCGTCCCCGTACAGCCCGTCGACGAGCCGCTCCACCGGGACGGTCCTGCCCGCGTCGAGGAGGAGCCGGGCGAGCAGGGCGCGGACCTTGGGGCCGCCGGTGGCGGGCACCGGGGCGCCGGTGGCATCGGCGGTCGCGAGCGGCCCGAGGAGGCGGAAGATCATGTGCGGATTGTGTCCCGGCGGCCGGTGACTTCTCCAGGGGGCTACCTCGCGCGCGTGCGGGGGTTGCGGGCGGTCAGGGTGACCCCGACGGCGACCGTGGCCGCCGCGACGAGCCCGGCCGCGAGGACCGCCCAGCGGCCCGCGAACGAGCACATCAGGATCGCGAACGACGAGACCGGCAGGACCAGTTGCTGGGCGATGCCGATCTTGAAGTAGCGGGCGTGCAGCAGCCACACCGACAGCAGGAACACGGCCGAGGGGATCGTCACGGCGGCGGAGGCGGCGAGCGTGGAGATGTGGGCCTTGCCCACGACCTGCTCGACGGCGATCTCCAGGCCGGCCCCGACGGCGGCGGCCGACGAGAAGATCACGTAGTGGCCGTAACCCCACAGGAAGCCCTGGCGGCTGGAGGTCAGCCGGTCGTGGGCGGGCACGACGAAGTAGATCCACCAGGCGGCGAAGACCAGCAGCAGACCGCCCGCGGCGATCGGCAGCACCTCGCCGAGGGCGTCGTTCTCGACGATGCCGGTCTTCACGGCGACGGTCGCGGCGGCGACGGTCTCGCCCAGCACGATGATGGTGAACAGGCCGTACCGCTCGGCGATGTGGTGCGGGTGCCAGGTGCTGGGCGCGGCCTTCTCCGCGTACACCGGCACGGCCATCTCGGCGAGCGCCATGACCAGGAAGACCCACGGACGGGCCGGCTCGGGGGCGAGGAGCAGCGCGAGCCAGCCGACCTGGACGGCGAGGACCCCGCCCGCGTACCGGCGGCACATCGTCCGCTCGGCCGGAGCGGTGGCGTGGTGGGCGGCGCGCAGCCACTGCGAGGCCATGGCGAGCCGCATCACGACGTAACCGAGGTAGACGACGAGGAAGTCGTGGTCCGCGAAGGCGCGCGAGACGCCGGCGGCGAGGACGAGCACACCGGCGATCTGGACGAGGGTGACGACCCGGTAGAGGACGTCGTCGTTGTCGTAGGCGGAGGCGAACCAGGAGAAGTTCATCCAGGCCCACCAGATCGCGAAGAAGATCATCGCGTAGTTGAGGATGCCCTCGCCGGCGTGGCCCTCGGCGACCGCGTGCACGAGTTCGGCGCCGGCCTGGGCGACGGCCACGACGAAGCACAGGTCGAAGAAGAGCTCCAGGGGCGTGGCGGTCCGGTGCGACTCCTCGCGGGAGCGAGCGGTGAGGGGCGTGAACGGTTGTGTCATGCGCCCCAGCACAGCAGAACGGGCGGCGGGCCCCCGCGCATGCCACGCCCTGCGGGGCGCCTACGGCCCGCGACCGCCGGGACCTGGGCCCGCCCGCCGCCACGGGCCTCGCCGCGGGTCCCGTCACCCCCGCCGCCGTGGCCACCCGGCGGCCCTCCGAGGGCTCGGTCCCCTCCTGGGGCCTGGTCCTCCTCGGCATCAAGGCCTGGGGCCCGGCCCCGCACGACACGCCCTCCCCGACTCCGGGCAGCTCGCCGTCGCCCGCGAGGTCTTCGCGGCCACGGACTGCGCGCCGTCCGACCGGCTCATCACCGGCCTGCGTACCGTCTGACCTGCTCCTCACCGGCCCGCGTGCCGTCTGAACGGCCCATCACCCTCGGAGCGGTCAAAACAGGACTAAGCAGGTCATACGGCTTTACCGTGGCCGCGTGACCGAGCCACCGCAGACAGCCGAGCCGACCTCCGCGTCCGGCTCCGCCCCCGCCCCCGCCCCGGGCCCCGCACCCGGCGCCACGGCGGCCGACGGCCCCGCGCCCCGGACCCCGGCCGCCGTGCGCCGCCGCGCCGCCCTCGCCGGCGCCGCCGTCTCCGCCCTGCTGATCCTCGCGATCGTCTTCGGCAGCCGCCTGCTCCGCGACTTCGACTCGGCCCTCCTGCCCTACGCCGTGGCCACCGTCTTCCTCGCCTTCGGCGTCGCCTACCGCTACACGGTCTGGATCTCCGCGCCCGGCGCCCGCCGTCTCTTCCGGCAGGGCCGGCGCTCCTTCTTCTCCGCCGCGAACTTCCGCAAGGCGCCCACCGCCCTGCCGAAGATGATCGCCACCTACCTCGGCTTCCAGAAGTTCCTCGGCGCCCGCTCGCACGCCCGCTGGGCCGCCCACCAGCTCATCTTCTGGGGCTGCCTGCTGGCCGCGGCGATCACCTTCCCGCTCACCTGGGGCTGGTTCACCTTCACCTCCGCCACCGGCTCGGGCCCCGGCTACGAGATGCGGATCTGGGGCTTCAAGGTCCTCGGCTTCAACGGGCTCGACGCCGTCGGCTGGCTCATGTTCCACGGCCTCGACATCGCCGCCGTCCTCGTCATCGCCGGCGCCGCCTACTTCCTCCGGCGCCGCATGAAGGACCGGGGCGCCATCACCGGCCAGCGCTTCGCCTACGACCTGGTGCCGCTGATCGCCCTCGTCGTCATCTCGGTGACCGGACTGCTGCTGACCTTCTCGTCGATCTTCCTGCACGGCGGCGGCTACGAGTTCCTCGCCGTCCTCCACATGGTGTCCGTCGTCTTCACCCTGATCTACATCCCCTTCGGGAAGTTCTTCCACATCGTCCAGCGGCCCGCCGCCGTCGGCATGCAGCTCTTCAAGTACACCTCCCGCCGCGAGGACGAGGCCGAGGTCCTCGCCTGCCGCCGCTGCCAGGAGCCCATCGACACCGCCCCGTACGTGGCGAACCTCCGGGGCACCATGCGCGACCTCGACCTCGGCTTCGACGAGTGGGCCGAGTACTGCCCCCGCTGCAAGCGGGTCCTGCGCGGCACCGCCTACCTCGACCACGTGAAGAAGGGCTTCAAGTGAGCGCGACCGACCCCGCGACCACCCCCGGCCGGCCGCTGCCGCTCGACCCCTCCCTCGCCCCGCCCGGCACCCGCCAGTTCCGCGACGCCGGGGGCATCCCCGCCGACCGCTGGCACGCCGACCAGAACGGCGAGACCCTCGTCCCCACCCACTGCTGCTTCTGCGGCGTCCAGTGCGGCATGTACCTCCGCGTCGACCACCACGGCAAGGTCTTCGGCGTCGAACCCCGCAACCACGACATCAACCGGATGCGGCTCTGCCCCAAGGGCATCAACGCCTACCAGCAGGTCAACCACCCCGACCGGCTCACCGCGCCCCTCATGCGCCGGAATCGCGACGAGGAGTTCCGCGAGGTCGGCTGGGAGGAGGCCCTCGACCACACCGTCGCCGAGATCCGCCGCATCCAGTCCGAGTACGGCAACGACTCCTTCGGTCTCCTCGGCGGCGCCAGCCTCTACTCCGAGAAGACCTACCTCGTCGGCAAGTTCGCCCGCGTCGCCCTCAAGACCCGGCACGTCGACTACAACGGCCGCCTCTGCATGGTCTCCGCCGCCGGAGCCAACAAGCTCGCCTTCGGCATCGACCGCGCGGGCAACCCCTTCTCCGACATCCTCCTCACCGACTGCCTCCTCATCGCCGGCTCCAACGTCGGCGAATGCTTCCCCGTCATGACCCAGTACCTGTGGGGAGCCCGCGACCGGGGCGCCACCCTCATCGTCGTCGACCCCCGCGAGACGGCGATCGCCCGCACCGCCGACGTCCACGTCGCCCTCAGGCCCGGCACCGACTCGGCCTTCTTCAACGCCGTCCTGCACGTCGTCGTCGCCGAAGGCCTCACCGACGAGGCCTACCTCGCGGCCCGTACCACCGGCTGGGACGAGGTCAGGAAGACCGTCGCCGACTGCCCGCCCGCCCGCGCGGCCGAGATCTGCGGCGTCTCCGAGGAGCAGATCGTCCAGGTCGCCCGCATGTTCGCCGGCGCGGACAAGGCCATGGCCTGGCACGCCCGCGGCGTCGAGCACCACTCCCAGGGCGTCGAGAACTGCCTCAGCATCATCAACCTGTGCGTCGCCACCGGGAACATCGGCAGGCCCGGCGCCGGCTACGGCACCATCACCGGCCAGGGCAACGGCCAGGGCGGCCGCGAGCACGGCCAGAAGTCCGACCTCCTCCCCGGCGGCCGCTCCCTCACCAACCCCGAGCACCGCCGCCAGATCTGCGAGATCTGGGGCATCGACGAGGCCGAACTCCCGCCCGCGGGCACCTCCATGATGGAGATGGTCTGGCAGATGCAGCGGAAGGAGATCCGCGGCCTCGTCGGCATCTGCAACAACCCCTTCGTCTCCCTCCCGAACCACGCCACCGTCAAGGACGGCTACGACACCCTCGAGTTCCACGCCCAGTTCGACTTCTTCCTCTCCGAGACCGCCGCCAACGCCCACGTGGTCTTCCCCGTCACCGTGTGGGCCGAGGACGAGGGCGTCATGGCCAACGCCGAGGCCCGGGTCGTCAAGCACAACAAGGCCCAGGAACCACCGGCCGGCGTCCGCACCGACACCTGGGTCATCTGCGAACTGGCCAAGCGGCTCGGCGCCGGCGACAAGTTCGCCTTCCCCGACTCCCGCTCCGTCTTCGAGGAGCTCCGCATCGCCTCCGCCGGAACCGTCAACGACTACTACGGCATCACGTACGAGCGCCTGGAGGAGACCGGGGGCATCGCCTGGCCCTGCCCGACCACCGACCACCCCGGCACCCCGCGGCTCTTCGAGGACGGCCGCACCTACCACCCCGACGGCAGGATCCACCTGCAGGTCGTCGAATGGCACCCGCCCATGGACCCGTACAGCGAGGAGTACCCCCTCTCGCTCACCACCGGCCGCACCGTCGCCCACTTCCTCTCCGGCAACCAGACCCGCCGCCTCGGCGCCCTCGTCGAACAGACCCCCCGCCCCTGGGTGGAGGTCCACCCCTCGCACGGCTTCCGCAACGGCGACCCCGTCCGCGTCGTCACCCGCCGCGGCAGCGAGGTCTTCCCCGCGCTCGTCACCGAGGCCATCCGCCCCGACACCGTCTTCGTGCCGTACCACTGGCCCGTCCCCACGGCGGCGAACGCCCTCACCATCGACGCCCTCGACCCGCGCTCCAAGATCCCGGAGTACAAGGTGTGCGCCGCCCGCATCGAGGCCGCCGAACACGTCGACGAGGTCCCCGCCCCGCCCACCGCCCCCGGCCGGCAGGCCTACCCGGAGACCCAGGTCTCCCGCACCGACCCGCTGCCCCCCACCTCCCCCCAGGGCCGCGGCACCGCGGAGAGGAGCTGACCCGCACATGATGGGCCGCACGATCTTCATCGACCCGGGCCGCTGCATCGGCTGCCAGGCCTGCGTCTCCGCCTGCCGCGAATGCGACTCGCACCGCGGCAAGTCGATGATCCACCTCGACTACCCCGACGAGGGCCAGTCCGTCGCCTCCCTCCCCACCGTCTGCATGCACTGCGAGGACCCGGTCGCCCCCTGCGCCGAGGTCTGCCCCGCCGACGCGATCCTCGTCACCGCCAACGGCGTCGTGCAGCAGGCCGACACCACCCGCTGCATCGGCTGCGCCAACTGCGTCAACGCCTGCCCGTTCGGCGTCCCCAAGATCGACCTCCAGGCGAAGCTCCAGATGAAGTGCAACCTCTGCTACGACCGCACCGCCTACGGCCTCGCCCCCATGTGCGCCACCGTCTGCCCCACCGGCGCCCTCTTCTACGGAACCCTCGACGAGCTCCGCGCCGAACGCCCCGGCGTCCAGGTCGCCGACTCCTTCACCTTCGGCACCACCACCGTCTCCACCGGAGTGGCGATGGTCGTCCCCGCCGACAAGGTCCAGTGGCCGGTGCCCGGCGGCCTCCCCGTCGTCGAGGTCAACGGAAGGGAAGTCCGTTGAGCGTCACCGACCCCGAGCTGCCCGCGCCGGGCGTCCGCGCCGACGCGGCCCAGGAAGCGCTCCACGACCGGATCGCCGCCGACTCCCTCACCACCCGCCGCGACTACCTGCGGATCGTCGCCACCGTCTCCGGCGGCCTCGCCGTCGGCGGCATCGGCGTCGCCTCCGGCATCCTGCACCGGCACGGCGACAGCGAGGGCACCCCCCAGCTCAAGAAGGTCGCCGACCGGATCGAACCGGGCGAGTCCCTCGCCTTCCGCTACCCCGGCGACGAGGACCGGGCGATCGCCGTCCGCATGGAGGACGGCACACTCGCCGGCTACTCCGCCGTCTGCACCCACCTCGCCTGCGCCGTGCTCTGGCGCAAGGAACGGGGTAGCGAGGGCGAGCTGTACTGCCCCTGCCACGAGGGGGTCTTCGACGCCCGTACGGGAGAGGTCACCGCCGGCCCGCCCCCTCGGGGCCTGCCGAAGGTGATCCTCGTCGAGCAGCCCGACGGCTCCGTCTGGGCCATCGGCACCGCCCGCTCCGGCGAAAGCCTCCAGGAGGGCTACTGCCGCGAGCGCGGCGCGGGCGGCCCCCTCTGCGCCCGGCTGGAAGACGGGGCCCCGGAGGCGCCCGGCCGGCCCGAGAGGAGTGAGCGGACATGAGCGAGAGCGCGTTCCCCCGGGACCCCGGAGCTCCGGATCCGGCGGCCTCGTCGAAGGTGCCGGATGCCCCAGATCCGGCGTCGTCGTCGAAGGCTCCCGCGGCCGCGGGCCCGGCGGCGCCCCCGCGCCCCCCGGCGTACACCCCCGGCAGCGCGCAGCCGCGTCTGAACCGGCCCGTGCACGAGCGCTATCCCCAGATCCGGCCCACCAGCGGCTACGGCGACCCCCGGATCCGGCACACCGGGCCGGGCCCCGGGGCGGGGACGGAACAGGAGCCGGAACGCTCCTCGAAACTCTCGGCCCGCCTCGCGCTGGCGCTCACGGTCGTCATCGGCCAGCTGTGGGGCCTGACGGTCGTGGTGGACGAGTGGATGGCGGGCGGCACCGGCACCGCCTGGTGGGGCGCGGGCTTCCTCGTCCTGTCGTTCCTGGGCCTGTGGCTGATCGACCCGGAGGACCGCTGATCAGGGGGGTGCGCGGCGGGTGAGCGGGCGTACCCTGAAGAGATGAGCACCGCCCCCGCCCACGGACCGCGAGACGCGAAGCGGACCGGCACCGATCCCGAGAACACTCCGAAGCCGGTACTCGTCTTCGACGATCCGCTGGACCGGCAATCCGCGGACGACACGGACCGTGGGTGGGGCGAGCGGCCTCCAGCCGGCGGCAGCGCCGCCGACCTCGCGCGCTTCCTCGACGAGAAGCCGCCGCACCACCTCTGAAACCGGCCCGCGCCGGTCAGGAGGTGGAGTGCGCCCCGGTGGCCCCACCGCCGGAGACGGCCGATCCCGGGTGAGTGTTGTTCACGGGGCCGCGCTGGGCGACCAGGTGGTCGCGGATCTCCTTGAGCACCTCCAGCTCGCTGACCTCCATGACCTCCTCGACGCCCTCCCTCGCCTTGTCGTGCGCGGCGCGCTTGGCGAGGATCTTGGCCATCGGCAGGACCATGAGGAAGTAGACGACGGCCGCGGTGATCAGGAAGCTCAGCACCGCGCTGAGGACCAGACCCCACTGGATCTGGATGCCCTGCATCTCGCCGTCGACCATCTTGCAGGGGTCCTTGAGGCAGGACGCGTAGCTCTCCAGATCCTTGGTGCCGAAGGCGCCGACGATCGGGTTGATGATTCCCTTGACCACCGAGTTCACGATGTTCGTGAAGGCGGCACCGATGACGACCGCCACCGCCAGGTCGATCACGTTGCCACGCATCAGGAAGGCCTTGAAGCCTCCCAGCAAACTTTCCTTCTTCTCGGTCACCGGGGTGCCTTTCGTCGCGTGTGATGTCGCGTGTGATGTCGTGTGTACCGCTGTGTGCGGAGCCATTAGGCCGTGAGCGACACAAGGGCGTCCAATCCGTACACACGGGACGGTTACTTGACAGGGAGTCAGTGCGAATCAGCACACCGTCACCGCCAGTTGGGACGTGACACCGGCACCTGCCAGCTCCGCCGCCGTCGACCGCGGCACGGACAGGACGACGAGCGCCCCTCCGTCCGACCGGCTCGCGTCCGGCCGCGGGACCTCGGCCACCCGGGCGCCCGCGGCGACCACCCGGGCCTCGTCCTCCCGGCCCGGCGTCGGAGGAGGCGCGGCGATCACGTCGACCCGGTCGCCGGGCCGCAGCAGCCGTACGGTCGCGGCGTCGGCGATCCGTACCGGCGCGGACACCAGGGGCACGGCGGCGGGCGGCCGCGCGCGGGCGGGAGCCGGCGGAGGCGGTGCGGCCGGGGCGGCGCTCGTGTTCGCGACGACGGCCAGCGCGCCCGCCGTCAGGGCCAGGAGCAGCGCCGGTGCGCGCCGCCCGCGGCGGAGCGCCCGCCGCAGCCGGTGCCGGGCGCCCCGGACCCGTACCGGCTCGAAGGCCGGCACCGTGCAGGGCGCGGGGACGGAAGAGGAGAGGGTCGTCATGCGGGGTACCGCCTGTCCTGGTCGGAACGGGATGTGCCCCCACTCTCCCGACTCCGCCCCCGCTCCGCTCCGGCCTGGGGACCACCCCGCGCCTGTGGACAACCTCTCCACTCCCAGGGGTGGTTTACGGCAGCTCGATCCCCAGGTCCCAGCCGTCGTGCGCCCTCGTGCACAGGCAGTCCCGGTCCACCGTCGCCGGCAGTGCCCCGACCGCGTCGAAGAGCACCTCCCGCAGCCGTCCCACGTTCTCACCGAAGACCCGCAGCACCTCGGTGTGGGAGACGCCGTCGCCGGTCTCGGCGCCCGCGTCCAGATCGGTGACGAGCGCGAGCGAGGTGTAGCAGAGGCCCAGCTCGCGGGCGAGGACGGCCTCGGGGTGCCCGGTCATGCCGACGACGGACCAGCCGGCGGCGGCGTGCCACCGGGACTCGGCGCGGGTGGAGAAGCGGGGCCCCTCGACGACGACCATCGTGCCGCCGTCCACGGGTTCCCAGCCCCGCCCCCGGGCGGCCTTGACCGCGACCCGCCGCCCGTCCGGGCAGTAGGGGTCGGCGAAGGTCACGTGGACGACGTTCGGCACGGCCCCGTCGGCCCGCCGCTCCCCGTCGAAGTAGGTCTGGGCCCGGCTCTTCGTGCGGTCGACCAGCTGGTCGGGCACGACGAGCGCCCCGGGCCCGTACTCTTCGCGCAGCCCGCCGACGGCGCAGGGCCCGAGGACCTGCCGTACCCCCACGGAGCGCAGCGCCCAGAGGTTGGCGCGGTAGTTGATCCGGTGCGGCGGGACGGTGTGGCCGCGGCCGTGCCGGGGGAGGAAGGCGACCTGCCGGCCGGCGATCTCGCCGAGGAAGAGGGAGTCGCTCGGGCTGCCGTAGGGGGTGTCGACGGACACCTCCGTGACGTCCTCGAGGAACGAGTAGAAGCCGGAGCCGCCGATCACGCCGATGTCCGCGTACACGTCATGGTTCGCCATGCCGGTCACCCTACGCAGGGTGTGCGGAAACGCCGAGGGCCCCGTCGCACACCGCGACGGGGCCCAAGGAAAGCCTGGTTCAGGCGGCCGAGCTTCCGGTGCTCGACGAGGACGCCGAGGAGGAGGAAGCGGTCGACGCGGCCGGCTTCGAATCCGAGGACGACGAGGACGACGTCGAAGAGGACGACGTGGTCGAGGGCTTCGACGAGGCCGGCGAGCTGCTGGACGACGAGCCGCGGCTGTCGTTCCGGTAGAAGCCGGAGCCCTTGAAGACGATGCCGACGGCCGAGAACACCTTCTTCAGGCGTCCCTGGCAGCTGGGGCACACGGTCAGGGCGTCATCGGTGAACTTCTGCACCGCCTCGAGGCCTTCGCCGCACTCGGTGCACTGGTACTGGTAGGTCGGCACTTGACTTCCTCCTGGCACTCACACTCATCGAGTGCTAACGACGATCCATATTGACGTATTCCGCGGGATCAGTCCACCGTCACCGGCACGCGGTGACCGATACCACGTGCCGCGACCCGGCTCGCCTCGCGGGGGCGCAGCCGCGACCGCAGGGCCAGCAGCGTGGCCAGGGCCAGTGCCGTGCCCGCCATCGGCACCAGGAATCCGGTGCTCGCGCCGTGTGCGTCGGCGAGGCGGCCGGCGACCGTGACGGCCGCGGCCTGGCCGAGCGCGACGGCGCCGGTGAGCCAGGTGAAGGCCTCGGTACGGGCCGAGGCCGGGATCAGGGTCTCGACGATGGTGTAGCCGGTGATCAGGGCGGGCGCGATGCACAGGCCGACGACCAGGCCCAGGGCGCCGAGGAGCAGCACCGAGTGCGCGGTCCACAGCAGGGAGGCGGCGACGGTGAGGCCCGCGTAGCCCAGGATCAGGCGGCGGCGGGGGCCGGTCTTCCAGGCGACGGCGCCCATGGCGATGCCCGCGAGCATGTTGCCGGCGGCGAAGACGCCGTACAGCAGGCCGTTGGCGCCGGGGTTGCCGATCTCCTCGGTGAAGGCGGTGAGGGAGACCTGCATGCCGCCGAAGACGGAGCCGATGCCGAGGAAGGCGACGACGAGGACGCGGACGCCGGGGACGGAGAGCGCCGAGCGGCGGGGCTCGCCGCCGAGGTGGCCGGCCGCGGCGGTCAGGCCGTACGCGGGCTGGGTGGCGCGCTGCGCGGCGAAGAACAGGCCGCCGACGAGGGTGAGGGCGGCCTCGGCGATCAGACCGGCCGCCGGGTGGACGCCGGTGCACAGGGCGGTGGCGAGGACGGGGCCGACGACGAAGGTGAACTCGTCCGTGACGGACTCGAAGGCGGCGGCCGTCGGCATCAGCGGGGTGCCGTCCAACTTGGCGGCCCAGCGGGCCCGGACCATCGGCCCGACCTGGGGCACGGAGGCGCCGGCGGGGACCGCGGCCAGGAACAGCGCCCAGAGCGGGGCGCCGGCCAGGGCGAGGGCGACGAGCAGGGAGACGGCGGCGGCGTGGACGAGGACGCCGGGGACCAGGACGGCGCGCTGGCCGAAGCGGTCGGCGAGCTTGCCGCTCTGGGGGGCGAAGAGCGCCATGGAGACGCCGGTGGCGGCGGCGACCGCGCCGGCGCTGCCGAAGGATCCGGTGGTGTGCTGCACGAGCAGGACGATGCCGATGGTCAGCATCGCGAAGGGCTGCCGTGCGGCGAAGCCGGGGAGCAGGAAGGACAGCGCGCCGGGTGTGCGCAGCAGTTGCCCGTAGCCGGGCCGCTTGTCCGTGATGACCGTGGACGCCACGGTCCTTGCCTTTCTGCCGCCTGGTAGCGCGCCCCCTGCACGGTGGTGCGGGTGTCGCCGAGAGCTGTCCTCATGCGCGTTACTGCGGTAGATACCGGGTCGGCCCCACTGCGGAGGGGCGCCACGGCCGCCATACGGTCGCGCCAGCTCTGCGTCAGGCAGAGTTGGTTCGATCTGGTGTGCCTTCATGGTACAGGGAAGAGCGTCTTCCCGCCTGGGAAAACGCCTCCGCACCCTAATTAATGCCTGGGATTAACCCTAAGTTTCCTTGCGGCGGTCGCTCCCCGGCGGGCGGCGGTCGCTGCCCGGCAGGTGGAAGCGCCCCGTGACGGCCGGTGCCGAGGCCGCCGTCGCGCCGCCGGTGCCGAGCCAGCCGGCGAGCTTGCCGCCCTGGCCGACGGCCCGCAGGCGCCGCTCGGTCGCGTCGCGCACCGGGTCGGTGGCGACGACGAGCAGTTCGTCGCCGTGCCGCAGGACGGTCGCGGGCCCCGGTACGAAGCTGGCGTCCTCCCGTACGACGAGGGTGACCGCGGCCCCGGCCGGGAGGCGCAGCTCGGCGACCTCGACGCCGTGCATCCGGGAGCGCTCCGGGATGGCGACGGAGAGCAGGTGTCCGCGCAGCCGCTCCAGCGGGGCGGACTCGACGCCGAGGTCGGCGGCCTCGGCGGGGTCGCCCAGCTTGAGGGCCTTCGCCAGCCAGGGCAGCGTCGGGCCCTGGACGAGGGTGTAGACGACGACGAGGACGAAGACGATGTTGAAGATCCGCTCGCTGCCCTCGATCTCCGTCACCATCGGGATGGTGGCGAGGATGATGGGGACGGCGCCGCGCAGGCCGGCCCAGGACATCAGGGCCTGCTCCTGCCAGGGGATCCGGAAGGGCAGCAGGCTGACCAGGACCTCCATGGGCCGTGCGACCACCGTCAGGACGAGGCCGATGACGACGGCGGGCCAGAAGTCGTGGACGAGCTCGTGCGGGGTGACGAGCAGGCCGAGCAGGACGAACATGCCGATCTGCGCGATCCAGCCGAGTCCCTCGGCGAAGCCGCGGTTCGCGGGCGCGTGGGGCAGCTTGGCGTTGCCGAGGACCATCGAGGCCAGGTAGACGGCGAGGAAGCCGGAGCCGTGGGCCATGGCGCCGGCGGCGTACGCGACGACGGCGATGGCCATGACGGCGATCGGGTACAGGCCGGAGGCGGGCAGGGCGACGTGCCGCAGCCCGTAGGCGCCGATGAAGCCGACGGCGAGGCCGACGGCGACGCCGATGGCGAGTTCGAGGGCTATCTCGCCGACGAGGAGGTACCAGTGCTCGACGGGTCCTGCGGTGGAGAAGGCGACGACGAGGATGACGACGGGGGCGTCGTTGAAGCCGGACTCGGCCTCCAGGACGCCGGTGACCCGTGAGGGGAGGGGCACCTTGCGCAGCACGGAGAAGACCGCGGCGGCGTCGGTGGAGGAGACGACGGCGCCGATGATCAGGGCCTGCCGCCAGTCGAGGCCGACGAGGTAGTGGGCGCCGGCGGCGGTGATGCCGACGCTGACGGCGACGCCGAGGGTGGAGAGGACGACCGCGGCGGGCAGCGCCGGTTTGATCTCCTTCCACTTCGTGCCGAGACCGCCTTCGGCGAGGATCACGACGAGGGCGGCGTAGCCGATGACCTGCGTCAGTTCCGCGTTGTCGAAGGCGACGTTGCCGATGCCGTCCTGGCCGATGGCGACGCCGATGCCCAGGTAGAGCAGCAGGCTGGGGAGCCCGCTCCGGGAGGAGATCCGCACGGCCGCGACGGCCACGAGCAGGACGAGGGAGCAGACGAGCAGGAGTTCGTTGAGCTGGTGGACAGTCAGTGGCCGTTCCTTCCCCTCACGTGCGGCTGGATCGTTCCTCCAGCGGCCGGTACTTCGTTACCTTACCTAATCTTTAACGCTTTCTTGACGCTCTCTTTGCGTCTCCTCGCTCACCAGTACGGTTCTCTTCCTGACACCGCGTCCGGGCCGTCCGGACGCTGCGCCTAAGGTTGCTCCCGTACTCCAGGACCACCCTGCCCCTCGAAGGACAGCGATGCCCTCCAACACGACCGCGCCCCCCGGCAAGAAGACCGCCAAGAAGAAAGGGCGGCGCGCCCGCCTGCTCCTCCTCGTCCTGGTCCTCGCACTGGTCGTGGGCATCGGCTTCGGCGGGTACTGGGGGGTCAGCACCGTCCGGGCCTCGTTCCCGCAGACGACCGGCGAGATCCGCCTCGACAGCCTCTCCGCCGACGTCGAGGTGAAGCGGGACGCGAACGGCGTCCCGCAGATCTACGCCGACAACGAGACGGACCTCTTCCGCGCCCAGGGCTACGTCCAGGCGCAGGACCGGTTCTACGAGATGGACGTCCGCCGGCACGTGACCGCGGGCCGCCTCTCCGAGATGTTCGGCGAGAGCCAGGTCGACACCGACGCCTTCCTGCGCACCCTCGGCTGGCGCCGCGTCGCGCAGGAGGAGTACGACAAGGTCCTGTCGCCGGAGACGAAGAAGTACCTCCAGGCGTACGCGGACGGCGTCAACGCCTATCTGAAGGACCGCGCACCGAAGGACGTCTCCGTCGAGTACGCGGCGCTCGCCCTCACCGGCGACTACGCGATCGAGCCGTGGAGCCCGGTCGACTCGGTGGCCTGGCTCAAGGCCATGGCCTGGGACCTGCGCGGCAACATGCAGGACGAGATCGACCGCTCGCTGATGACGAGCCGGCTGAGCGCGCAGCAGATCAAGCAGCTGTACCCGGAGTACCCGTACGCGCTCCACCAGCCGATCGTCGACAAGGGCACGGTCGGCGACGACGGGAAGTTCGACCCGAAGGCCGACGCCACCGAGGGCGACGGGACGACCACCGGGGACACCCCGGGCACCGGCCCGGGCGGCACCGGCTCCACGGGCTCTTCCGGCTCCGGCGGCGGCGTCTCCTCCCAGCTCGGCGCGCTCTCCGAGGTCCTCGACACCGTCCCCGCCCTGCTCGGCCCCAACGGCAACGGCATCGGATCGAACTCCTGGGTCGTCTCCGGGCGTCTCACCACCTCCGGCAAGCCGCTGCTCGCCAACGACCCGCACCTCGCGCCCCAGCTGCCGTCCCTCTGGTACCAGATGGGCCTGCACTGCCGCTCGGTCTCGGCCACCTGCCGCTACGACGTCGCCGGCTACACCTTCTCCGGCATGCCCGGCGTGATCATCGGCCACAACGACAAGATCGCCTGGGGCCTCACCAACCTCGGCGCCGACGTGACCGACCTCTACCTGGAGAAGATCGGCCCCGACGGCTACCTCGTCGACGGCAAGGTCAAGCCGTTCACCACCCGCGAGGAGACCATCAAGGTCGCCGGCGGCGGCGACCGCAAGATCACCGTCCGCTCCACCGGGCACGGACCGCTCGTCTCCGACCGCTCCTCCGAACTGGAGACGGTCGGCCAGAAGGCCCCCGTCGGCAACGCCGCCCCCGACCGCGGCACCGGCTACGGCGTCTCCCTCCAGTGGACCGCCCTCCAGCCGGGCAGGTCGATGGACGCGATCTTCGCGATCGACCGCGCCAAGGACTTCACCACCTTCCGGGCCGCCGCGAAGAACTTCGAGGTCCCGTCCCAGAACCTGATCTACGCCGACACCGCCGGCCACATCGGCTACCAGTCGCCGGGCAAGATCCCGCAGCGCGCCAAGGGCGACGGCACCCTGCCCGCACCCGGCTGGGACTCCTCGTGGAAGTGGAAGGGCTACATCCCCTTCGAGAAGCTGCCCTACGAGTACGACCCGGACCGCGGCTACATCGTCACCGCCAACCAGGCCGTCATCGACGACAAGACCTACCCCGACCTGCTCACCAAGGACTGGGGCTACGGCTCGCGCAGCCAGCGGATCAACGACCTCATCGAGTCGAAGACCAAGGACGGCGGCAAGATCTCGTCGGACGACATGCGGACCATGCAGACGGACAACCGCAGCGAGATCGCGACCCTGCTCAACCCGCTGCTGCTGAAGATCGACATCTCCGACCCGTACGTCCGCGAGGCGCAGAAGCTCCTGGAGGGCTGGGACTACACCCAGGAGCCCGACTCGGCCGCCGCCGCCTACTTCAACGCGGTCTGGCGCAACGTCCTCAAGCTCGCCTTCGGCAACAAGCTGCCCAAGGAGCTGCGCGCCGAGGGCGACTGCATCAACGTCCGCCCGGCCGAGGCCACCGGCCCGGTCGACGAGCAGAACAAGCTCGTCCGCGAGTGCGGCGAGCGCGACCCCGACTCGGCGCAGCCGGACGGCGGCGACCGCTGGTACGAGGTGGTCCGCCCGCTCCTCAAGCAGGAGAAGAGCGAGTGGTGGGCCACCCCCGGCAACCGGCTCGACCCGGCCACCGAGACGCGTGACCAGCTGCTCGCCCGCGCCATGAAGGACGCCCGCTGGGAGCTGACCGCCAAGCTCGGCAAGGACGTCTCCACCTGGAGCTGGGGCCGGCTGCACCAGCTGACCCTGAAGAACCAGACCCTCGGCACCGCAGGGCCCGGCGTCGTGCAGCAGCTCCTCAACCGCGGCCCGTGGAACCTGGGCGGCGGCGAGGCGGCCGTCGACGCCACCGGCTGGAACGCGGCCGGCGGCTACGAGGTCATCTGGGTGCCGTCGATGCGGATGGTCGTCAACGTCGGTGACTGGGACAGGTCCCGGTGGGTCAACCTGACCGGTGCCTCCGGCCACGCCTTCCACTCGCACTACACGGACCAGACGGACGCCTGGGCGAAGGGCGAGCTGTACGACTGGGCCTACGGCAAGGCGGCGGTCGACGCGGCGGCGAAGGACACGCTGGTCCTCAAGCCCTAGAAACGGGTGACCCCCTCCGGGGTCACCACCGCGTGCACGGGGTGGTCGTGCGGTTCCTCCGGGACCCGGGCGACCACCTCGTCCGCGTAGAGGAGCACCACCAGGGCCGGATCCACGCCCGCGCGTGCGAGCCGGGCGAGGACCCGGTCGTACGAGCCGCCGCCCCGCCCGAGCCGCATCCCGCGCCCGTCGACGGCGAGACCGGGCAGCAGCACGGCGTCGGCGGCGCACACCGCCTCGGGGCCGAGCCGGGGCCCGGTCGGTTCGAGGAGGCCGCGGCCGGCCTTCGCCAGCGCCTCGCGCCCCTCGTACGCCGCCCAGTCCAGGTCGTTGTCGGGCAGCAGGACGGGGAGCAGGACCCGCACCCCGCGCGCGTGGAGGGCGTCGAGCAGCGCGCGCGTGCCCGGTTCGCGGCCCACCGACACATAGGCGGCGACGGTGGCCGCCTCGGCGAGTTCGGCCAGCTCCATGCCCTGCCGGGCGAGGGATTCGGCCGAGTCCGTGAGGAACGCGGGGGACAGCGCGGCGCGGGCAGCCAGAAGTCGGCTGCGCAGCATGGTCTTTTCGGACAACTCAGGTGTCATGTCGGCCTCATGTGCATGTACGAAATTCTTGTAACTGTCTTTATGTGAAGGAAGTTAACCGAAGTCACATCTTCTTCTTATTACGAACAGCTAAGGTTCCCCGCATGAATCAGTCGCTCCCCAGGCTCGGCCGGATCAGCAAGGCTGTCATCCCCGCCGCCGGTCTCGGCACCCGCTTCCTCCCGGCGACCAAGGCGACGCCGAAGGAGATGCTGCCGGTCGTCGACAAGCCGGCGATCCAGTACGTCGTCGAGGAGGCCGTCGCGGCCGGACTCTCGGACGTTCTGATGATCACCGGCCGGAACAAGCGGCCCCTGGAGGACCACTTCGACCGGAACTACGAGCTGGAGGAAGCTCTGACCCGGAAGGGCGACGGCGAACGCCTCTCCAAGGTCCAGGAGTCCAACGACCTGGCCACCATGCACTACGTCCGCCAGGGCGCCCCGCGCGGCCTCGGCCACGCCGTGCTCTGCGCCGCCCCGCACGTCGGCGACCAGCCCTTCGCGGTGCTCCTCGGCGACGACCTGATCGACCCGCGCGACCCGCTGCTCGCGCGCATGGTGGACGTCCAGGAGCGGGAGGGCGGCAGCGTCATCGCCCTGATGGAGGTCGAGCCCTCGCAGATCCACCTCTACGGCTGCGCGGCGGTCGAGACGACCGCCGACCCGGACGTCGTGAAGGTGACGGACCTGGTCGAGAAGCCGGGCCCGGGCGAGGCGCCCAGCAACTACGCGATCATCGGCCGTTACGTACTGGATCCGGCCGTCTTCGAGACGCTGCGGGAGACCGAGCCGGGCCGCGGCGGCGAGATCCAGCTGACCGACGCGCTGCAGAAACTCGCCTCGGACGAGAAGATCGGCGGCCCGGTGCACGGCGTCGTGTTCAAGGGGCGCCGCTATGACACCGGCGACCGCGGGGACTATCTGCGTGCCATTGTCAGACTCGCGTGCGAACGTGAAGATCTGGGACCGGACTTCCGGGCCTGGCTCCGGAGATACGTCAGCGAGGAGATGTAGCACCTTGAGCAGCAGCGCGGCACCGTCGCCGTCCCACGACGAGCACGACGACCACGGCCACGGCGGCCACGACGGGCACGGGCACGACCACGGGCACGGCCCCGCGGACCCCTGCGCGGGCCCGGCCCGCGGCCTGTGGTCGGTGGACGAGCACCTCGCCGACATCCTCGCGACGGTCGCCCCGCTCGAACCGATCGAGCTGCAACTCCTCGACGCCCAGGGCTGCGTCCTCGTCGAGGACGTGACGGTGCCGGTCGCGCTGCCCCCCTTCGACAACAGCTCCATGGACGGGTACGCGGTCCGGGTCGCCGACGTCACCGGTGCCACCGAGGAGTTCCCCGCCGTCCTCACCGTCATCGGCGACGTCGCCGCGGGCGCCGGCGGCCTGCCGGAGGTCGGCCCCGGCCAGGCCGCCCGGATCATGACCGGCGCCCCGCTGCCGCCCGGCGCCGAGGCCGTCGTCCCCGTCGAGTGGACCGACGGCGGCACGGGCGGCGGCGCGGCCACCGGCATGACCGCCGCGAGCACCGCCCCCGAGGGGGCCGGCGGAGAGGTCAGGGTCCACCGGGCCGCCGAGGCCGGCGCCCACGTCCGCAGGGCGGGCAGCGACGTACGGGCCGGGGAGCTGGCCCTGGAGGCGGGCACGGTCCTCGGGCCGCCGCAGATCGGCCTGCTCGCCGCGATCGGCCGGGGCACCGTGAAGGTCCGCCCCCGCCCCCGGGTCGTCGTCCTCTCCACCGGCAGCGAGCTCGTCCAGCCCGGCGAGCCGCTGGGCGAGGGCCAGATCCACGACTCCAACAGCTTCGCGCTCGCCGCCGCCGCGCGGGACGCCGGAGCCCTGGCCTACCGGGTGGGGGCCGTCGCCGACGACGCGGAGTCGCTGCGCTCCACCATCGAGGACCAGCTCATCCGGGCCGACCTGATCGTCACCACCGGCGGGGTGAGCGTCGGCGCGTACGACGTGGTGAAGGAGGCGCTGACCGCCGACGGGCAGGTCGACTTCCGCAAGCTGGCCATGCAGCCGGGCAAGCCGCAGGGCTTCGGCGCGATCGGCGCCGAGCAGATCCCGCTGCTCGCCCTCCCGGGGAACCCGGTCTCGTCGTACGTCTCCTTCGAGCTGTTCGTGCGCCCCGCGATCCGCGCGCTGATGGGCGTCGAGGACCTGCACCGGCCCCGGGTGCGGGCGGTGCTCGATGCGGAGAAGGCCCTGTCGTCCCCGGCCGGCCGCCGCCAGTTCCTGCGCGGCACGTACGACCGGGAGGCGGGCACCGTCACACCCGTGGGCGGTTCCGGCTCCCACCTGATCGCGGCCCTCGCGCACGCGGACTGCCTGCTCGTGGTCCCGGAGGACACGGAGAGCGTGGAGCCGGGCACCGAGCTGGAAGTGGTCCTCCTCGGCTGAGGGGGCGACGCTGGGGGTACGGTGTGTCGTCCTTCACACAGCGACCGGGAGTGTCACGGCCATGAGCACGCAGCAAGGTCTCACCCACATCGACGAGGCGGGCGCGGCCCGCATGGTCGACGTATCGGCGAAGGACGTCACGTCCCGCACCGCCCGCGCCAGCGGCCGGGTCCTCGTCTCGCCGCGCGTGATCGAGCTGCTGCGCGGCGAGGGCGTCCCGAAGGGCGACGCGCTCGCCACCGCCCGCATCGCCGGGATCATGGGCGCCAAGAAGACCCCGGACCTCATCCCGCTCTGCCACCCGCTGGCCGTCTCGGGCGTCACGCTGGACCTGGCGGTCACGGACGAGGCGGTCGAGATCCTGGCGACGGTGAAGACCACGGACCGCACGGGCGTCGAGATGGAGGCCCTCACGGCGGTCTCGGTGGCGGCCCTGACCGTCGTCGACATGATCAAGGCGGTCGACAAGGGCGCGGTCATCTCCGACGTACGGGTGGAGGAGAAGACGGGCGGCAAGTCGGGCCACTGGACGAGGGCCGAGGCGTGACGCGCGCGGGCCGGGTGGCCGGGACGCACGAGCACGAGCACGAGGCGCCGTCCGGCGGGCCCGAGGAGGTCCCCGCGGCGGCCTACCGCGCGCTGGTCGTCACCGCCTCCAACCGGGCCTCGGCCGGGGTGTACGAGGACAAGGGCGGGCCGCTGATCGCCGAGGGCCTGACCCGGATGCGCTTCGCCGTGGACGGCCCGCAGGTCGTCCCGGACGGGGCGCCCGTGGAGGCGGCCCTGCGCGCGGGGGTGGCCGCCGGGTACGACGTGATCGTCACCACCGGCGGCACGGGCATCTCGCCCACCGACGAGACCCCGGAGGCGACCCGCCGGGTCCTGGAGCGGGAGATCCCGGGCATCCCGGAGGCGATCCGCGCGTACGGCCGCGCGAAGGTCCCGACGGCGGCGCTCTCGCGCGGCCTGGCCGGGGTCGCGGGCGGCACGCTGATCGTGAACCTGCCGGGGTCCCCGGGCGGGGTGCGCGACGGGCTCGCCGTCCTGGAGCCGCTCCTGCGACATGCCGTCGACCAGATCCGCGGCGGCGACCACCCGAGAGCGTCGTGATCCCGTCCTGGCCGGTGGTCCTCGTCGACGGCGAGGTGCTGCTCCGACCGATAAAGATGCGCGACCAGGCGGCCTGGCGCGAGGTGAACCGGCGCAACCGCGAGTGGCTGAGGCCCTGGGAGGCGACGGTTCCGCCGGCGCCTCCGGGCGCTCCGGTCGCTCAGCGGCCCACGTTCCGTCAGATGGTGCGCCATCTGCGGTCGGAGGCGAACGCCGGCCGGATGCTGCCGTTCGTGATCGAGTACCGGGGACGGCTCGTCGGCCAGTTGACGGTGGCCGGGATCACCTGGGGCTCGATGTGCTCGGGGCACGTGGGGTACTGGGTGGACAACGAGGTGGCCGGGCGCGGGGTGATGCCGACGGCGGTCGCGCTCGCCGTCGACCACTGCTTCCGCGTGGTCGGGCTGCACCGCATGGAGGTCTGCATCCGCCCGGAGAACGTGCCGTCGCGCCGGGTGGTGGAGAAGCTGGGTTTCCGCGAGGAGGGTCTGCGGCCCCGCTATCTCCACATCGACGGGGCGTGGCGGGATCATCTGGTGTTCGCGCTGACGGCGGAAGAGGTGCCGGAAGGACTCCTGAGGCGCTGGCACCACGCAAGAATGCAATAAGTGTTCGAATTTAATCACCAGTTGGCGTCAATCGATCTGAACAATCACAAAAAACTTCAGTGATATCAGCCAGATCGTGCGACACACCGGGCCAATTGGCCGATGCGTGTTGCGGAACCCCTCTACCGTGTGAGGCGTGAGCAGCAGCGGCCTCATCTACGCAGTCATCGTCGGGGCCTGGGCCGCCTACTTGGTGCCGATGTGGCTCCGCAGGCAGGACGAGCTGAACGAAGCCCGTCCGACGGAACGCTTCAGCACCGCCATCCGGCTGCTTTCCGGACGGGCGGGCATGGAGCGCCGGTACGCCAAGGAGCTCAGGGAACGGGACCGTACGGCGGAGGGACCGACGCCCGACGTGGACCCGGACGCGGAGACCGAGCATCTGAGCTCGGTCGACGTCCGGGCCTTCTCCGCGCCCGCGGCCAGGACGGAAGCGCGCCTGGAGCTCCCGGAACCCGAACCGGAACCGGCGCCCGGCCCCGCACCGGCCCGGCCCGCCCCGGGCGCTGCCGAGCGCGCCCGCCGGGGCAAGGTCCTCGCCCGGCGCCGCCGGACCACCACGCTCCTCTTCGCCGCCTTCACCCTCGGCGCGGTCGTCGCGGCCGTCGGCGGCGTCGCCTTCCTGTGGGCCCCGGCGGTCCCGGCGCTGCTCCTCAGCGCGTACATCGTGCACCTGCGGATCCAGGAGCGACGGCGCTTCGTGTACGTGATGGACCGGCGCCGCGCCGAAGCGGCCGCCGCCCGTCTGCGCGAGAGCCGCCGCCCGGTCCCGACCCCGGAGCCGGAGGCCGACCCGGCCCCGGTGGCCCCGGCGGTCTCCCCGCAGGAGGCGGACCGGCGCGCCCTGGTCGAACAGACCGACCACGCGGAGTGGGTGGACCAGCAGCGCGAGCGCGGGCCGGCCCGCGGCGACAGCTGGGACCCGGTCCCGGTGCCGCTCCCCACGTACGTCACCGCCCCGGTCGCCCCGCGTGCCACGAGCGGCGTCGACATCACGGACCCGGAGACCTGGAGCGCGGCCCGCTCCTCCACGGCGGCCGACCCGACCCCCGCCCCGCCCCCGGCACCCCGCCAGCGCACCGCCCAGCCCCGCCGAGGCCGCGACCACGGCCGCACCCCGCTCTTCGACCAGTACGCCGACGACGACCGCCCCCGGGCGGCCAACGAATGACCCCGGCCGGGGGCCCGCGACGGCCCCCGGCTGACCTGGGACGGAAGCGATTTTTGTTCTTCCCGATCGGGATGCTAATGTTTCACACGTCGCAAGGGCCTGTGGCGCAGTCTGGTAGCGCACCTCGTTCGCATCGAGGGGGTCTGGGGTTCAAATCCCCACAGGTCCACAGACACCGAGATCCCGTCCGATCGCAAGATCGGGCGGGATCTCTGCTTTCCCGGCATCACTTGGCCGAATCCATGAAGCGTTGTCAGGGAGACGTGGAACAGCTGTGGATGCGGGCCCGGGGCGACGTGCCGTCCTCCCGGGTCTGCCCCCTCAGGTGTACGAGGCGTCCCCCGGAATCGTGCCGTCGCAGCCATGACCGTCGAACGCGGTGCGGGCGAACGAGGGCACAAGCGTGAAAGGCAGCGTGAATGGCCATCTCCACGTCCCTCCCTGATCCACCGTCCGTATCGAAGCGAAGCGCCGGACGTGCTCCGGGCCGGCCATGGTCGAGGAGCGGCCGGGCGGCGGCGACGGCGGCCCTGAGCGCGGCGCTCGTCCTGGTGTCTCCCGGGTTCGCGCTGGCGGCGCCGGGCGACCTGGACACCGGCTTCGGCGCCGGAGGCAAGGCGACGACCAACTTCGGAGGCTTCGAGCAGGCGAACGCGGTGGCGGTGCAGCCCGACGGCAAGATCATCGCCGCCGGCTTCACCGACACGGGCGGCGTCTCGGGCGGCGTCCACGACTTCGCGCTGGCGCGCTACAACGCCGACGGCAGCCCTGATGCCGGTTTCGACACCGACGGCAGACTGACCACCGACTTCTCCGGCTTCGACCAGGCTGCCGCGGTGGTGGTACAGGCCGACGGCAAGATCATCGCCGCCGGTCACGCGAACAGCGGCGACTTCGCGCTGGCCCGCTACAACGCGAACGGCAGCCTGGACACCGGTTTCGGCACCGGAGGCAAGGTGACCACCGACTTCGGCGGCACCGACCAGGCTCGCGGGATGGCACTGCAGGCGGACGGCAAGATCGTCGTCGCCGGTGCCAGCAACGCGGGAGGCACGTACGACTTCGCGCTGGCCCGCTACAACGCGAACGGCAGCCTGGACACCGGCTTCGACACCGACGGCAAGGTGACCACCGGCTTCGGGGGGCTCGACCAGGCCTTCGCGGTGGCGGTGCAGCCCGACGGCAGGATCGTCGCCACCGGCAAGGCCGACCCGGGCGGAAACGACGACTTCGCGCTGGCCCGTTACAACGCCGACGGCAGCCCGGACACCGGTTTCGGCACCGGAGGCAGGGTGACCACCGACTTCTTCGGCGGCCTCGACCAGGCTCGCGGGATGGCGCTGCAGGCCGACGGCAAGATCGTCGCCGCGGGCCTCGCCAACGCGGGCGGCGTCTTCGACTTCGCACTGGCGCGCTACAACGCCGACGGCACCCCGGACGCCGGATTCGACGCCGACGGCAGGGCGACCACCGACTTCTCCGGCGGCAACGACACCGCCGCCTCGGTGGCGGTACAGGCCGACGGCAAGATCATCGTCGTCGGCCAGAGCACCCCGGGCGACTTCGCACTCGCCCGCTACAACCCCGACGGCACCCCGGACACCGGCTTCGACGCCGACGGCAGGGTGACCACCGACTTCTTCGGCGCCAACGACGGAGCCAACGCGGTGGCCCTGCAGGCGGACGGCAAGATCGTCGCCGCCGGTCACGCCTCGAGCACCACCACCGACTTCGCGGTGGCCCGCTACCAGAACGGCGGCGCCACCCCGCCCCAGCAACCCTCCCTGACCATCGGCAAGTCCCACACCGGAACCTTCACCCGCGGTCAGCGGGGCGAGTACACCATCACCGTCGGCAACAACGGGACCGCCCCGACGAACGGCACCCCGGTCACCGTTCAGGACACCCTGCCGACAGGCCTCAGCGCCGGCAGGCTCGTCGGCCCCGGCTGGAGCTGCACCCGCTCCACCCTCACCTGCACCCGCAGCGACGTCCTCGCCCCCGGGAGCAGCTACCCGCCCATCACCCTCAGGGTCCGTGTCGCCCGCAACGCTCCCGACACGGTCACCAACAGCGCCACCGTCACCGGAGGAGGCGACACCGCCCCCCACACCGCCACCGACCCCACCACCGTCGTCCCGCGCCGCCCCTCGCTTCGCGAGCAGTAGGTGCCCGACGCGTCCACGGGAGTCCCGTCCGATCGCGAGATCGGGCGGGATTTCTGCTGTCCCGGGGTACGGAGGGGCTGATCCGCGCTTGGTGAGCGCGGGGCGGCGGCGGTCTCAGCCCAGGGGCTTCGCGAAGCAGCGGCTGGTGGGGTAGTGGCGGTAGTGGCCGAACTTGGCGCAGGGCTCGTAGCCGCTGGAGGTGTAGAGGGCGATGGCCTCCGGCTGGGCGATGCCCGTCTCCAGGACCATGCGGACGCGGCCGGCGGCGCGGGCGTCGGCTTCGAGGACCGCGAGGATGCGGCGGGCCAGGCCCAGGCCGCGGGCCTCGGGGATCACGTACATGCGCTTGAGCTCGGCGTCGCCGTCCGCGTAACCCTGGTCGTTCTCGTCCTGGGTGCGCCAGCCGCCGGTGGCGACCGGACGGCCCTCGGGGTCGTACGCGAGGAGGTAGAGGCCGTGGGGCGGGACGAACATGGCGGCGTCCAGCGGTGTGACGTCGCCCTCGTCGTCGTAGCGGGCGGCGTACTCGGCCTGCACCGCGTCGTCGAGCGTGACGGCGTCGGGGTGGTCATAGGGCGTGGGCCGGATGTTCATACCGTGGATCGTACGGGTGTGCGATCCACGGGTGTCGGTATTCTCCCGGGATGCTCACCGTGACCTCCGCGAATGTCAATGGTCTCCGCGCCGCCGCCAAGAAGGGCTTCGTCGAGTGGCTGGCCGGTACCTCCGCCGACGCCGTCTGCCTCCAGGAGGTGCGCGCCGAGGAGGCGCAGCTGCCCGAGGAGGTGCGAAGCCCCGAGGGCTGGTTCACCGTCCACGCCCCCGCCGCCGCCAAGGGCCGCGCCGGCGTCTCCCTCTACACGCGCCGCGAGCCCGATGCCGTGCGCATCGGCTTCGGGTCCGCCGAGTTCGACTCCAGCGGTCGGTACGTCGAGGCCGACCTGCCCGGCGTGACCGTCGCCAGCCTCTACCTGCCCTCCGGCGAGGTCGGCACCGAGCGCCAGGACGAGAAGTACCGGTTCATGGGCGAGTTCCTGCCGTACCTGAAGGAGCTCAGGACCCGCGCCGCCGCCGACGGGCGCGAGGTCGTCGTCTGCGGCGACTGGAACATCGCCCACCGCGAGGCCGACCTCAAGAACTGGAAGGCCAACAAGAAGAACGCCGGGTTCCTCCCCGAGGAGCGCGAGTGGCTCGGACGCGTTCTCGACGAGGGGGACGGGGGGTACGTCGACGTCGTGCGCGCCCTCCACCCCGAGCAGGAGGGGCCCTACTCCTGGTGGTCCTACCGCGGGCGCGCCTTCGACAACGACACCGGCTGGCGCATCGACTACCAGATCGCCACCCCCGGACTCGCCGCCAAGGCCGTCAAGGCGTACGTCGAGCGGGCTGCCACTCATGGCGAGCGGTGGAGCGACCACGCGCCCGTGACCGCCGTCTACGAGCTGTAGATCCTTTCCGCCCGGGACGAGCTGCTGCGGGTCTTCGCGCTCGTCCTCCTCGTCGCCTCCGCCTCCGCCGCAGCCGGTCAGCGCGAAGGCGGTGGCCGCCGCGGCGGCCGGCAGCACCCGGTCGGTCCTCGTCGGTTCTCCCGTTCCTCGGTGGGTGCGGCGACCGTGGGACGGAGGTGATGAAGAACTCCTGAAGAACCTGTCAGGCGGTCATGAGCCCGGTTTCCCGGGGTTCAGCCGCCGGTCGAGCGCCATCGACAGCTCGGCCTCCACCACGCTCTTGGCGAGCGGGCGCAGCCTGCCCAGGTCGTCCTCGGCCGTGTGGGCGCGCAGGAGTTCGGTGAAGAGCGCGGCGAGGGCGTCGGCGTGCTCGCGGACGCGGGCGCCCGCCTTGAGGACCTCGGCGAGCGGGACGCCCTCCCGGACCAGGGCGGCGGAGACGTCGAGCAGCCGGCGGCTGATGTGGATGATCTCCTCGCCGTCGGTGACGAGGTAGCCGAGGTCGAGCGCGGCGGCGAGGTTCTCGGCGGTGACCTCGCCGGCGAAGTGGTCGGCGAGCTCCTCGGGGGTGAGGCGGACCGGCTCCTCCTCGGAGGGGGCGGGGAGGGCGAGGACCTCGCGGACGTTCCGGCCGCTCTCGAAGGCGGTGGTGAGGTCGGCGATGCCGTTGAGGGTGTGGCCGCGCTCCAGGAGGGCGGCGATGGTGCGCAGCCGGGCCAGGTGGTTGTCGTCGTACCAGGCGATCCGGCCCTCGCGGCGGGGCGGCGGGATCAGGCCGCGCTCGCGGTAGAAGCGCAGGGTCCGCACGGTGATGCCGGCGGCGGCGGCGAGTTCGTCCATGCGGTACTCGCGGGGCGCGGGTGCGTCGTCGAGCGCGCCGCCGCTCGTCGCCTCGCGCGGGTCGTCCTGTGCGCCCGTCTCGGGACGTGATCCTTCTGCCACAGCCGCAAGCCTATGTTGTACCGCCGGTAACTTTCCCTCGCCGTACCCCTACCGCTCGGTATGGAGCTGCTCTACAGTCCCGACTGTGCCAGTGATTGCTGGCGGAATCTTGGCCGGGCGCACGGGAGGCGGCATGGCGAAGCACGAGCACGTACGGGTGGCGGTGATCGGGTCGGGATTCGGCGGCATCGGGGCCGCCGTCCGGCTGCGCCGCGAGGGGATCACCGACTTCGTCGTCCTGGAGCGGGCCGACTCCGTGGGCGGCGCCTGGCGCGACAACAGCTACCCCGGCTGCGCCTGCGACGTCCCCTCCCACCTCTACTCCTTCTCCTTCGCGCCCAACCCGGACTGGCCCCGCACCTTCTCCGGGCAGCGCCACATCCGCGCCTACCTCGAACACGTCACGGACACCTTCGGGATCCGGCCGCACCTGCGCCTGAACCACGAGATGCTGAAGGCGCGGTGGGACGCGGAGGCGCTGCGCTGGGAGATCGAGACCAGCGGCGGCACCTTCAGCGCCGAGGTCCTCGTCTCCGCCGCCGGGCCGCTCTCCGACCCGAAGATCCCCGACATCCCGGGCCTCGCCGACTTCCCCGGCAAGGTCTTCCACTCGGCCCGCTGGGACCACGACTACGACCTCCGCGGCAAGCGCGTCGCCATGGTCGGCACCGGCGCCTCCGCCATCCAGATCGTGCCCGAGATCCAGCGCGAGGTCGGCAGGCTCACCCTCTTCCAGCGCACGCCCCCGTGGGTCATGCCCCGCATGGACCGCGCGATCAGCGGCTTCGAGCGCCGGCTGCACCGGGCGCTCCCCGCCACGGCGACCCTGCGCCGGGGCCTCCTCTGGGGCATCCGCGAGCTCCAGGTCGGCGCCTTCACCAAGCACCCGGGCGAGCTGGGCCTGGTCGAGAGGCTCGCCAAGGCCAACATCGCGCGCTCCATCAAGGACCCGGAGCTGCGGGCCAGGCTGACGCCCTCGTACCGCATCGGCTGCAAGCGGATCCTGCTCTCCAACACGTACTACCCGGCGCTCGCCCAGCCCAACGTCGACGTCGTCGCCTCCGGCCTCCGCGAGGTCCGCGGCTCCACCGTGGTCGCCGCCGACGGCACCGAGACCGAGGTCGACGCGATCGTCTTCGGCACGGGCTTCCACGTCACCGACATCCCGATCGCCGAGCGCGTCGTCGGGGCCGAGGGGCACACCCTGGCCGAGTCCTGGAAGGACGGGGTCCAGGTGCTGCGCGGGGCCACCGCCGGCGGCTTCCCCAACCTGATGATGATCATCGGACCGAACACCGGCCTCGGGAACTCCTCCATGATCCTCATGATCGAGTCCCAGCTGAACTACATGGCCGACTACCTCCGCCAGTTGAACGTCCTGGGCGGACGCGCCGCCCTCGCCGTCCGCCCCTCCGCCGTGAACGCCTGGAACCGCAAGGTCCAGTCCCGGATGGAGCGGACCGTGTGGAAGGCCGGCGGCTGCGACAGCTGGTACCTCGACGCCAACGGCCGCAACACCACCCTGTGGCCGGGCACCACGGCCGAGTTCCGGCGCGAGACCCGGCAGGTCGACCTCTCCGAGTACGAGGTGATCCGCGCCCCCCGGACCGCGCCCGCGGCCCGCCGTCCCCCGAAGAAGAAGGAGGCCGCCCAGTGAGCCGGCACCTGAACTCGCTGCCCGAGTCCCGCGCGCTCACCGCCGTCTCCGCCGACGGCACCTTGATCCACGCCGAGGCGTACGGCCCCGAGGGCGCGCCCGCCGTCGTCCTGTCCCACGGCTGGACCTGCTCGATCGCCTTCTGGGCCGAGCAGATACGGTCCCTCGCCGCCGACCACCGGGTCATCGCCTACGACCAGCGCGGCCACGGCCGGTCGCCCGCCCCCGCGTCAGGGGGCTACTCGACCACCGCGCTCGCCGACGACCTGGAGGCGGTGCTCGCGGCCACCCTCGGCCCCGGCGAGCGGGCCGTCCTGGCCGGCCACTCCATGGGCGGCATGACGATCATGGCGGCCGCCGGGCGGCCCGGCTTCCGGCAGCACGCCGCCGCCGTCCTGCTCTGCTCCACGGGACCCTCGCGGCTGACCGCCGAGGCCACCGTCGTACCGCTCCGGCCCGGCGGGCTGCGGAGCCGGCTGACGGCGGCCGTCCTCGGCGCGAAGGCGCCGCTCGGCCCGGTCAACGCCGTGTCGAAGAGGATCCTGAAGTACGCGACGATGGGACCGGGTTCGGCGCCGGAGCGCGTCGAGGCCTGTGCGCGGATCGTGCACGCCTGCCCGCGCGGCGCCCGGTACGGCTGGTCGCAGGTCCTGGCCGGGCTCGACCTGGAGGCGGGACTGCGGGAGCTCCGGGTGCCGGCGGCCGTGCTCGTCGGCACCGCCGACCGGCTCACGCCGGCCGTCCACTCCCGCGCGATGGCGCAGGCGCTGCCGCACTGCACGGGGCTCGTCGAGCTGGCCGGCATGGGCCACATGACACCGGTGGAGGCCCCGGAGGCCGTCACCGCGCAGATCCGCGAACTGACCCTCACATACCTGGGCGTCAAGGAGAACGAGGAGGCAGGAGCATGAGCAGGACGAGCCTGGAAGGACAGGTCGCGGTCGTCACCGGCGGGGCCCGGGGGGTCGGGGAGCTCCTCGCCCGCAAGCTCTCGGCGCGCGGTGCGAAGATCGCGCTCGTCGGTCTGGAGCCGGAGCAGCTCAAGGAGGTCGCCGGGCGGCTGCACACGGAGGCCGACTGGTGGCACGCCGACGTCACCGACCACGAGGCGATGGCCCGGGTCGCGGCGGAGGTGAAGGAGCGGTTCGGGAAGGTCGACATCGTCGTCGCCAACGCCGGTGTGGCGGCGGGCGGTCCGTTCGTCGACTCCGACCCGGTCGCCTGGCGGCGGGTCATCGAGGTCAACCTCATCGGCGGCGCCGTCACCGGCCGGGCCTTCCTGCCCGTCCTCATGGAGTCGCGCGGGTACTTCCTCCAGATCGCCTCGCTCGCCGCGATCACGCCGGCCCCGATGATGACGGCGTACTGCGCCTCGAAGTCGGGCGTCGAGGCCTTCGCGCACAGCCTGCGGGCCGAGGTCGCGTACAAGGGCGTGAAGGTCGGCGTCGGCTATCTGTCCTGGACCGACACGGACATGGTGCGGGGCGCGGACCAGGACGACGTGATGAAGGAGCTGCGGCAGCGGCTGCCGTGGCCCTCGAACCGCACGTACCCCCTGGGCCCGGCCGTCGACCGGATCGTGGCGGGCATCGAGCGGCGCTCGGCCCATGTGTACGCCCAGTGGTGGCTGCGCGGGATGCAGTCGGTCCGCGGCTATCTGCCGGGCCTGATCGCCTCGGTGGGGCAGCGCGAGATGCGGCGCTTCGAGCCGCGCCTGGGCTCGGTCTCCAAGGGCCTGGTGGGCGCGGGCGGGGCGGCCGACGAGCAGGCGCGGGCGGAGGGTTCCGCCGCGCGGTAGCCCTCCGTAACTGATCGAAATGCGTGGAATGTTCGCTCGTGTAAGGCTGGTCGAGGCCGGAGGGGCACCCCGCCCCCGGCCTCCCTCACACCCTTCTAGGAGTGAATCCGCATGGGCATCAAGGACGAGATGCAGAACAAGGCGCAGCAGGCGAAGCAGAAGATGCAGGGGGCGAAGGACGAAGCGTCCCAGCGCGCCCAGCAGGGCCGGGACCGCCTGCGGGAGCAGCGGGAGAAGTCGGGCCGGTCTCCGCAGGAGGACCAGGACCGCCTGGACCAGGACTACGACGCCTGACGTCCGTCCTTGAAGGAGGCGCACCCGGGATGCCGGGTGCGCCTTCGCGCGTGCCCGGGAGGCGTGTCCGTATTCGGATCTTGTCGCGTAACTCCCGCGCGTACGCCGCCGGATCTTCGTACGGTGGCGGCATGGCCGTACTCGAGAGACTTCGACCCGATCACGCCCCCGCCCTGCTCGCCTTCGAGCGGGAGAACCGGGGGTTCTTCGCCGCGTCCGTGCCCGACCGGGGGGACGCGTACTTCACCGACTTCGCGGAGCGGCACCGGGCGCTGCTCGACGAGCAGGAGACCGGGACGATCCACTTCCACGTGCTGGTGGGGGAGGAGGGGGAGATCCTCGGGCGGTTCAACCTGATCGACGTCGCCGACGGGGGTGCCGAGCTGGGCTACCGGGTGGCCGAGCGGGCGACCGGGCGCGGGGTGGCGACGGCCGGGGTGCGGGAGCTGTGCCGGCTGGCCCGGGAGGAGTACGGGCTGAGCCGGCTGACCGCCGTCACGACCCTCGACAACGCGGGGTCGAGGGCCGTGCTCGGGCGGGTCGGCTTCGGGGCGGTGGGGAGCGTGACGCTCGACGGGCGAGTCGGCACCGCGTACGAACTGGACCTGGCGACCGTCTAGGACGGCCTCGGCGGCAGTTTCGGGCGGGAGCGGTCCGGGAGGGACTCGTAGCCCGGGGGGCTCGCCGCCGGGGTCTCGTCCAGGAGGGCGAGGGCGACGTGGACCGCGTCGTCGAGCTGGGCGTGTCGGCCCTCGGCCCAGTCGAGGGGGGTGCGGAGGACCGCGAGGTCGGGTTCGACGCCGTGGTTCTCCAGGGACCAGCCGTACTCGGGGAACCAGGCCGCGTTCATCGGCACCGTGATCTGGGTGCCGTCGCCGAGCCGGTGGCGGCCGGTCATGCCGACGACCCCGCCCCAGGTGCGCTGTCCGACGACGGGGCCGAGGCCGAGGAGCTTGAAGGCGGCGGTGATCATGTCGCCGTCGGATGAGGTGGCCTCGTCGGCGAGGGCGACGACGGGGCCGCGCGGGGCGTTGGAGGCGTAACTGACGGGCTGGGCGTTCCGCGTGAGGTCCCAGCCCAGGATCCGGCGGGTCAGTTTCTCGATGACGAGTTCGCTGATGTTGCCGCCGGCGTTGCCGCGGACGTCGACGATGAGGGCGGGCCGGGAGACCTCCATGCGCAGGTCGCGGTTGAACTGGGCCCAGCCGGAGCCGCCCATGTCGGGGATGTGGAGGTAGCCGCAGCGGCCGCCGCTGACCTCGCGGACGACCGCACGGCGCTTGGCGACCCAGTCCTGGTAGCGCAGGGGGCGCTCGTCGATGAGCGGGACGACGGCGACGCGGCGGGCGCGGCCTTCGCCCTCGGCGGGGGTGAAGGTGAGCTCGACGGTGGTGCCGCCGGTGCCGGAGAGCAGCGGGTAGGGGCCGGTGACCGGGTCGACGGGCCGGCCGTCGACGTGGGTGAGGACGGCGCCCTCGCGGATGCCGGTGCCGGCGAGCGGGGAGCGGGCCTTGGAGTCGGAGGACTCGCCGGGCAGGATGCGCTTGACCGTCCAACCGGCTTCCCGGGGGACGAGGTTGGCGCCGAGGAGGCCCATGGGGCGCTGGTAGTGCGGTGGCCCCTCGTTGCGGCGGGCGGGGGTGACGTACGCGTGCGAGGTGCCGAGTTCGCCCATCACCTCGCGGAGCAGGTCGGCGAACTCGTCGGGGGAGGCGACCCGTTCGACGAGGGGCCGGTACTGGTCGAGGACGGCCGTCCAGTCGACGCCGCCCATGTCGGGCTCCCAGAAGTAGGCGCGGACGATCCGGCCGGCCTCGTCGAAGGCCTGCCGCCATTCGGCGCCGGGGTCGATCTCGTGCAGGATGCGCCGCAGGTCCAGGTAGACGGTGGAGTCGCCGTCGCCGGGCTCGGTGGCGGGCACGGCCCGCAGTTCGCCCTCGTCGGCGACGACGAGCCGGGTGCCGTCGCCGCTGACCGCGAACCAGTCGAGGTCCTTGGCGAGTTCGCTCTTGCGGGCCTTGGTGATGGAGAAGTGCTCCAGGGTGGGCTTGCCCGAGGTGTCGGCGGGGTTGGCGAAGGTCTCGCCGAGCGCGCCCGAGATGGGCCAGCGCAGCCAGACCAGGCCGCCGCCGCTGACCGGGTGCAGTGCCGAGTACTTGGAGGCGGCGACCGGGAAGGGCGTGACCCGGTCGGGGAGGCCCTCGATCTCCACGGTGACCGTGCCGTCGCCGGTCTCGGTGTCGTCGTCGGCGGGGTCGAGGCCGCCGGCCGCCGGGCGCCCGTCGGGGAGGAGCGCGAAGGGGGAGGGCGTGGCGGAGGAGAGCGGGACGAGGTAGGGGCGGCAGCCGAGCGGGAAGGACAGGTCGCCGGTGTGCACGTCGTACACCGGGTCGAAGCCGCGCCAGGAGAGGAAGGCGAGGTAGCGGCCGTCGCGGGTGAAGACCGGGTTCTCGTCCTCGAAGCGCCCGTTGGTGACGTCGACGACGGTGCGGGGGCCGGGGCCGGAGATCCGGGCCATCTTGATGGAGCGCAGGGACCGGCCGATGCCCGGGTGGGACCAGGTCAGCCAGTCGCCGTCGGGGGAGAAGGCGAGGTCGCGGACGGGCCCGTTGACGGACCTGATCAGCTCCGTCACCTCGCCGTCGGAGCCCTCCGCCCCCGCGTCGGCGGCCGCCTCCTCGGACACGGTCAGGAGGAGGAGCCGGCCGTCGTGGGAGGCGATGGCGAGCCGCTCGCCGTCGGGGTCGGAGACGAGTTCCTCGACCCGGCCGAGGTCGCCCGAGGCGAGCCTGCGGGGCGGCCGGTCGCCGCTGGCGCGCGGGAGGTAGGCGACCTCGACGGCGTCCTCGCCCTCGGCGTCGGTGACGTAGGCGACCTGGCCGCCGCTGCCGAGCATCTCGGGGAGCCGGACGCGGACGCCGGGGGTGTCGATGATGGTGCGGGCGGGGCCGTCGCGGTGGGTGAGCCAGTAGAGGCTGCCGCGCACGGAGACGGCGGAGGCCCGGCCGGTCTCGTCGACGGAGACGGCGTCGACGTGGTGGGCGGCCGGCACCTGGTAGGAGCGGCGGCCGACGCGCTGGCCGCCGAGGCGCACCTCCAGCTTGCGGGGGCGGGAGTCGGCGGTGAGGGCGTCGACGATCCACAGCTCGCCCGCGCACTGGTAGACGACCCGGTGCCCGTCGCTGGAGGCGTGGCGGGCGTAGAAGTCGTCGTGGTCGGTGTGGCGGCGCAGGTCGGTGCCGTCGGGCAGGCAGGAGTAGAGGTTGCCGATGCCCTCGTGGTCGGAGAGGAAGGCGATCCGGCCGTCGACGACCATGGGGGCGTCGAGGTGGCCGCCGAGGTCGGGCAGCAGCCGTTCCCCGTGGAGCCAGAGGCGGCCGGTGGCGCCGCCCAGGTACCGCTTCCAGGCGGCCGGTTCGTGCGGCGGCTTGCCGGTGAGGAGGAGGGTGCGGCGCTCGGCGCCGGTGCCGCAGACGGCGGGGTCGCCGGTGAGGACGATGTCCGAGACGGGGCCCCAGGGCTGGCGGAGGCCGGGGGAGCCGTCGGTGGGGACGGTGTAGGCCCAGGAGTAGTACGAGAAGGGCTGCCCGTGCGAGGAGACGGCGAGGATGTCGGAGCGGCCGTCCTTGTCGGGGGGCGTCCAGCCGCAGACCCGGGTGTCGGTGGAGCCCCAGTAGGTGAGCCGCCGGGCGGTGCCGCCCTCTATGGGGACGAGGTGGATCTCGGGATCGAGGCTGCGCCAGTTCGTGTACGCGATGTGCCGCCCGTCCGGCGAGAAGCGCGGGTGGCCGACCCGCGTCCGGTCGACGGTGAGGCGCCAGGCCCGGCCGGGGCGGTGGCCCTCGGGGACGAGCGGGGCGATCCACAGGTCGTCCTCGGCGGCGAAGCACAGCAGGTCGTCGTGGAGGTGCGGGAAACGGAGATACGCGACGTCGTCACTCACCTCCCCATGCTTTCCGCGCTGAGGGGGTGAGGCAACTCGTACGCGGGTTCGCCCCGGTGTGGCCCAGGACACGTACGAAACGGTTTCGTTTCGCTGGGGGCAGGGGTACCTTCGTACTGTACGAAACCGTTTCGTTCGGTCCGGAGGTCCGCATGGCCCGCAGCAGGCTCACCCCAGAGCGTGAGTCCGAGCTGTACGGAGCCGTGCTCGACCTCCTCCGCGAGGTCGGCTACGACGCCCTCACCATGGACGCCGTCGCCGCCCGCACCCACTCCAGCAAGGCCACCCTCTACCGCCAGTGGGGGAGCAAGCCCGAGCTGGTCGCCCGGGCGCTGCGCGCCAACAAGCCGGCTGATCTCTCCGAGATCGACACCGGCTCCCTGCGCGGCGACTTCCACGCGCTCATGGCGAGGACCGACGACTGCCAGATAGAGAAGGACTCCGCGCTGATGCGGGGCCTGGCCCATGCCGTCCACACCAACCCCGACCTGCACCGGGCGCTGCGCGAGCTGCTCATCGAACCCGAGATGAACGGCCTCGACGAAGTGCTGCGCAGGGCGGTCCGCAGGGGTGAGGTCGACGCCGGCAACCCGGCGCTGAAGCTCGTCCCGCACATGCTGATCGGCGCGTTCGTCGCCCGGCCGCTGATCGACGATCAGCCGGTCGACCGCGCGTTCCTCAGCGCCTACGTCGACGCCGTCGTGCTCCCCTCACTCGGCGTCTGAACCCGCTCCACCTCGTTCGCTCCACCTGACGACGAACCGCTCACGCCGTCGGGCCGGCTCCCCATGCCCTGTCCCACTTCACACCGGGAGTACGCCCCCGTGGCCACGTTCCTCTACAAGTTGGGTCGCACCGCCTTCCGGCGCCGACGGCTCGTCGCCCTCCTCTGGGTGGCGCTCCTCGCGATCGCCGGCGTCGGTGCCGCCACCGCGTCCACCCCCACCTCCAGCTCCTTCTCGATCCCCGGCACCGAGGCCCAGCGCGCCTTCGACCTGCTCGAAGAGCGCTTCCCGGGCGCCGGAGCCGACGGGGCCACCGCCCGCGTCGTCTTCAAGGCCCCCGAGGGCCAGAAGATGACCGACCCGGCCCACAAGGCCGTCGTCGAGGAGACCGTCGCCGCGCTCAGGTCCGGCTCGGACCAGATCGCCCGGGTCACCGACCCGTACACCGCGCACGCCGTCTCCCAGAACGGCTCCACCGCCTACGTCTCGGTCTCCTACAAGGTCAACGCCATGGAGCTGACCGGCGAGACCCGCGAGGCGCTCACCCAGGCCGGACTGGGCGCCCAGGGCAAGGGGCTGACCGTCGAGGTCGGCGGCGACGCGCTCCAGAGCGCGCCGGAGCAGGGCGCGAGCGAGGCCATCGGCATGGTCATCGCCGGCATCGTGCTCGTCCTGACCTTCGGCTCGCTCGTCGCGGCCGGGCTTCCGCTGCTCACCGCGGTCATCGGCGTCGGCATCGGCGTCTCGACGGTCACAGCGCTCGCGAACGTCCTGGACCTCGGCACCACCACGTCCATCCTCGCGTCGATGATCGGCCTCGCCGTCGGCATCGACTACGCCCTCTTCATCGTCTCCCGCTACCGCGCGGAGCTCGCCGAGGGCCGCGCGAAGGAGGACGCCGCCGGGCGCGCGGTCGGCACGGCCGGCTCCGCCGTCGTCTTCGCCGGACTCACCGTCGTCATCGCCCTGGTCGGCCTGGCCGTCGTCAACATCCCGATGCTGACGAAGATGGGCTTCGCCGCCGCCGGCACGGTCGTGATCGCCGTACTGATCGCGCTCACCCTGATCCCCGCCCTGCTCGGCTTCGCGGGCGACAAGGTCGTCGGCCGCAAACAGCGCAAGGCCGCGAAGAGCGCCGAGGGCGCCGAGGCGAGCGACAAGCCCAACGGCGGCACCCGCTGGGCCCGCTTCGTCATCCGCCGCCCGCTGATGGTGCTGATCGTCGGCGTCCTCGGCCTCGGCGCGATCGCCGTGCCCGCCGCCTCCCTGGAGATGGGCCTGCCGGACGACGGCGTGAAGCCCACCTCCACCACCGAGCGCCGGGCGTACGACGCGCTGTCCGACGGCTTCGGCCCCGGCTTCAACGGCCCGCTGCTCGTCGTCGTGGACGGCGACAAGGCGACCGCCGACCGGACGGTCTCCACGATCAAGGGCCTCGACGGCTGGGCGGCGGTCACCCCGGCGACGCCGAACAAGGCCGGCGACGCCGCGACGATCACCGTGGTCCCGAAGGACCGGCCGTCCTCGACGGCCACCGAGGACCTGGTCCACGACATCCGCGACGCCACGGGCGACGACGTGCTCGTCACCGGCGCCACCGCGATGAACATCGACTTCTCGCAGAAGATGAACGACGCGCTCGTGCCGTACCTGGCGCTCGTCGTCGGCCTCGCCTTCGTGCTCCTGACCCTCGTCTTCCGCTCGGTCCTGGTGCCGCTCAAGGCGGCCCTCGGCTTCCTGCTCTCGGTGGTCGCCGCCCTCGGCGCGGTCGTCGCGGTCTTCCAGTGGGGCTGGCTCGGCGGCCTCTTCGGCGTCGAGCAGACCGGCCCGATCATGTCGATGATGCCGATCTTCATGGTGGGCGTCGTCTTCGGCCTCGCGATGGACTACGAGGTCTTCCTCGTGACCCGGATGCGCGAGGCGTACGTGCACGGCCAGCGGCCCGGCGAGGCGATCGTGAGCGGCTTCCGGCACAGCGCCCGGGTGGTCACCGCCGCCGCGGTGATCATGATCGGTGTCTTCTCCGGCTTCATCGGCATGGACGACCAGATGGTCAAGATGATCGGCTTCGGCCTGGCCGCCGCCGTCCTCTTCGACGCCTTCGTGGTCCGCATGGCGATCGTCCCGGCCGTCCTGGCGCTCCTCGGCCACAAGGCCTGGTGGCTGCCGAAGTGGCTGGACCGGATCCTGCCGAACGTGGACGTGGAGGGCAAGGGGCTCGTCGAGTCCGCGGACGGGCACGGCGCCGCGAAGCCGGACCTCGTGAAGGCCTGACCCCCGGCCGGTTCCGCGCGGACGCCGTCAGCGCGTCGTCATCGACGACGTGCCGGCGGCGTACGTGTGCTTCAGGAAGCGCACCAGGGCGGTGGTGTCGAACTGCACGACCGTGACCCCGTCGTCCCGGTGGAGCTCCACGACCGTCTGCACCCGGCCGCACGGCCAGACGCCGATGTCGCCGCGGCGGGTGGGGGTGCGCATCCCCGTCTCCAGGACGGCACGCGGGAAGGACCACTCGACGGCGCCCGGGAAGACGAAGCGGACGGTCGCGGGGGAGTGCTCGGGGTCGTAGCGCAGGGCCACGGGGACGGGGCGGGAGAGGGGGGCGTCGCTGATGATCCGCCCCTTGGCATGGTCGTCGATCACGTGTTCGTCTACGGCGGCCATGGTGACTCCTCACCTTTTGTCCTCTTGTCTACCAATGTCCCACTCCTTCCCGGCGGGCGCGCGACGCATGCGCGGATGACCGGGAGTGTGGGCGGGGTCACGCGCCGGGGTTCTGTGACCGATGCGCTCTTGCAAGCTCTTCGCAAGAGCGCTCTATCATTTCGAACGTGCATGTACCTGACGGATTCATCAACGCCCCCGTATCGGCCGCCGCCGGTGTCGTCGCCGCCGGCGCCGTCGCCGCCGGCCTGCGCGGAGCCCGCCGCGAACTGGACGAGCGGACCGCGCCGCTCGCCGGGCTCGTCGCGGCCTTCATCTTCGCCGTGCAGATGCTGAACTTCCCCGTCGCGGCCGGGACCAGCGGGCACCTCCTCGGCGGGGCGCTCGCCGCGATCCTCGTCGGGCCCTGGACCGGCGTCCTGTGCATCGCCGTCGTCCTGCTCATGCAGGGCATCCTCTTCGCCGACGGCGGCCTCACCGCCCTCGGCGTGAACATCACGGTCATGGGCGTCGTCACCGTCGTCGTCGCCTACGCCCTCTTCCGCGGCCTGGTCCTCGTCCTGCCGCGCACCCGCCGCTCGGTGACCGTGGCCTCGTTCGCCGCCGCGCTCGTCTCCGTCCCGGCCGCGGCCGCCGTCTTCACCCTCGTCTACGCGATCGGCGGCACCACCGACGTCCCCGTCCCCAAGGTCCTCACGGCCATGGTCGGCGTGCACGTCCTCATCGGCGTCGGCGAGGCCGTCATCACCATGCTGACCGTCGGCGCCGTCGTCGCCGTCCGCCCCGACCTGGTGTACGGCGCCCGCGGCCTGACCGCTCCGCTCAAGCTCCGCGTCGACGGCGAGCTCGTCGACGCCGCCCCCGCCGCCGCCCCGGCGGCCGGCGGCTCCCCGAAGAAGCTGTGGATCGGCGGCGTCGTCACCGCCCTCGTCCTCGCCGGCTTCGTCTCCTTCTACGCCTCCGCCAGCCCCGACGGCCTGGAGAAGGTCGCCGCCGACCAGGGCATCGACAAGAACGTCGAGGAGCACGCCGCCGCGAACTCCCCGCTCGCCGACTACGGCGTCAAGGGCATCGAGGCCCCCCGGCTCTCCGGCGGCCTCGCCGGCGCGATCGGCGTCGGCGCCACCCTCGCCGTCGGCACCGGCGCCTTCTGGGTCGTGCGCCGCCGCAAGACCGCCGCCCTGGAGGCCTGACATGGGAGCGGGGCACGCGCACAAGCTCTACCGGCACGGGCACTCGCCCGTCCACGGGCTGCCCCCGCACACCAAGCTCGCCGCCGTCCTCGGCTTCGTCGTGGTCGTCGTCTCGACGCCCCGCGAGGCCGTCTGGGCCTTCGCGCTCTACGCCGCGCTCCTCGCGGCCGTCGCGGCGAAGGCCCGGATCCCGGCCGGCTTCCTGCTGAGGCGGCTGCTCATCGAGATCCCGTTCGTCGCCTTCGCGCTGCTCATGCCCTTCGTGGTCCCCGGCGAGCGGACGACGGTCCTCGGCCTCTCGCTGAGCGTCCCCGGCCTGTGGGGCGCCTGGAACGTCCTCGCCAAGGGCACCCTCGGCGTCGCCGCCTCCGTGCTCCTCGCCTCCACCACCGAACTGCGGGCCCTGATCCTCGGCCTCCAGCGCCTCAAGCTGCCGCCGCTGCTCGTCCAGATCGCCTCGTTCATGATCCGGTACGGCGACGTCATCACCGACGAGATGCGCCGCATGTCCGTCGCCCGCCGCTCGCGCGGCTTCGAGGCGAAGGGCGTCCGCCACTGGGGCGTCCTCGCCAAGTCCGCCGGCGCGCTCTTCATCCGCTCGTACGAGCGCGGCGAACGCGTCCACCTCGCCATGGTCAGCCGCGGCTACACCGGCACCATGCCGGTCATCGACGAGGTGACCGCCACCCGCGCCCAGTGGGCGCAGGCCGCCGCCCTGCCGCTCTCCGCACTCCTGATCTGCCTCCTGGGATGGACCCTATGACCGCCTCGCTGGAAGTGCGCGGCCTCGCGTACGCCTACCCCGACGGCCACCAGGCCCTCTTCGGCGTGGACCTGACCGTGGGGCGCGGCGAACGGGTCGCCCTCCTCGGCCCCAACGGCGCCGGCAAGACCACCCTCGTCCTCCACCTCAACGGCATCCTCACCGGCGGCGCGGGCACCGTCACCGTCGCCGGGCTGCCCGTCGGCAAGAAGCACATGGCCGAGATCCGCCGCAAGGTCGGCATCGTCTTCCAGGACCCCGACGACCAGCTGTTCATGCCGACCGTCCGCGAGGACGTGGCCTTCGGCCCGGCCGCCGCCGGCGTCCGGGGCGCCGAGCTCGACGCCGTCGTCCGCAAGGCCCTCGACCGGGTCGGGATGGCGGACTTCGCGGACCGGCCCCCGCACCACCTCTCCTTCGGGCAGCGCCGCCGGGTCGCCGTCGCGACCGTCCTCGCCATGGAGCCCGAGATCCTCGTCCTCGACGAGCCGTCCTCCAACCTGGACCCGGCCTCGCGCCGCGAGCTCGCCGACATCCTCCGGACGCTCGACGTCACCGTCCTGATGGTCACCCACGACCTGCCGTACGCCCTGGAGCTCTGCCCGCGCTCGGTGATCCTCAGCGAGGGCGTCATCGCCGCCGACGGGCCGACCGCCGGGATCCTCGCCGACGAGGAGCTGATGGCCCGGCACCGCCTGGAGCTGCCGTTCGGCTTTGTGCCGGGCTCGGTGGTCTGACGGCCCCCGGAATCCGCCCCTCACCGGCCGCGTTGCACCATGGAGAGTCGGATCGGCGAGTGAGGAGTGGGGACGTGGACGTCCAGGGCACGGTGGCGGCGGGCTGGGAGCCCGTCAGGGACGCGTTCCTGCGCAACTTCGAGCAGCGGGGCGAGCGCGGCGCGGCCGTCACGGTCCACCGCGACGGCGAGAAGGTCGTCGACCTGTGGGCGGGCACGCGCGACGCCGACGGCACGGACCCGTGGACCGCCGACACCGCCCAGGTCGTCCGCTCGGCCACCAAGGGCGTCGCCGCCGCCGTCCCCCTGCTGCTGCACCAGCGCGGACTGCTCGACCTGGACGCCCCCGTCGCCACGTACTGGCCCGACTTCAAGGCCCACGGTAAGGACCGGGTGACCGTACGGCAGCTCCTCGCGCACCAGGCGGGGGTGCCCGTCCTCGACCGGCCCCTCAGCCTTGCCGAGGCGGTCGACCTGCCGACCGCGACCGGGGCGATAGCCGCCCAGGCGCCCGTCTGGGAGCCCGGCACCGCCCACGGCTACCACGCCCACACCTTCAGCTGGCTCCTCTCCGGCCTGGTCCACCGGGTCACCGGCCGCACCATCGGCCGCTGGGTCGCCGAGGAGATCACCGGCCCCCTCGGCCTCGACCTGTGGATCGGCCTGCCCGAGGCCGAGGCCCACCGCGTCGGCCGGCTCGGTCCCGTCGAGGAGATCGACCCGCCGGGCGGCGGCGCGCTCAAGCTCCGCCCCAAGCGCTCCGTCACCGAGGCCTACCAGGACCCCGAGTCCCTCACCCGCCGCGCCTTCGGGGTCATCGACCCCAAGCCCGACGAGAACGACCCCGTCTACCGGGCCGCCGAACTCCCCGGCTCGGCCGGTGTCGCCACCGCCCGGGCCCTCTCCCGCTTCTACGCCGCCGCCCTCGGCCCCGTCGACGGCGCCGAGCGCCTCTTCGCCCCGGCGACGCTCACCCTGGCCCGTACGGAGGAGTCGGCGGGCCCGGACCGGGTCCTCCTCGTCGGCACGCGCTTCGGCCTCGGCCACATGCTGCACGGCCCGGCCTCCCCGCTCCTCGGCCCGTCCTCCTTCGGCCACCCCGGCCGCGGCGGCTCCCTCGGCTTCGCCGACCCGGACACGGGGATCGCCTTCGGGTACGTCACCAACGGCATGCGCAAGACGGTCACGGCCGACCCGCGCGCCCAGGCGCTGGTGCGCGCGGTGAAGACGGCGGCGCTCTGACGCGTAGGGTCAAGGCACCGGAGAAACGGACCAGTTGCAGGGGAGCGGACGCATGACGACGGTGGACTCCACGAACGGCACGGCGCACGACTCGGACGACACGGCGCACGACACGTACGGGAAGCTGCTCGCCCTCCTCGACGAGCGCGGGGCCTCCTACCGGGTGATCGAGCACGCCCCCGAGGGCGCCACCGAGGCGGTCAGCGCGCTGCGCGGCCACGACCTCGCACAGGCCGCCAAGTGCATCATCGCGATGGTGAAGATCGGCAAGAAGGAGAAGCGGTTCGCGCTGGTCGTCGTCCCCGGCGACCGGCGGATCGACCTCGCGGCGGTGAAGGCGCTGTACGGCGGCACGTACGTCTCCTTCGCCTCCCCGGAGATCGCCGAGGAACTCGCGGGTTCGCCGAGCGGCACCATCCTGCCGTTCTCCTTCGACGAACGGCTCGACCTGTTCGTCGACCCGGACCTCCTGGCGCACGAGGAGTTCTACTTCAACGCGGCCCGGCTCGACCGCTCGCTCGCCCTCTCGGCCGAGGACTACCGGTCGATCGCGGAACCGCGCGTCGAGCGGGTGTCCACGGACTGACGGCGTCAGGCCATGGCGGGCGTCAGCGCCAGCGCCATCCCGAGCCCGACGAGCACGGTCCCGATGACCTTGTTGAGCACGGTCTGTCGCCGCAACAGCCGTGCCCGCAGGGCGGAGTTGGAGAAGAGGACGGCGGCGAGCCCGAACCACACCAGGTGGGCGAACGACATGAACAGGCCGTAGCCGACCTGCTGGAGGACCGGGGTGTCGGCGCTGACGACCTGGGTGTACGTGCTCAGCACGAAGAGCATCGTCTTCGGGTTGAGCGCGTTCGTCAGGAACCCGGTGCGCAGCGCCCCGGCCTTCGTCATCCCGGCGTCGCCCGAAAGGTCCACGTCCGCCTGGGACCTGGCCACGAAGGTCCTGTACCCGATGTACACCAGGTACCCGGCGCCGACCAGCTTCATCGCGGTGAACAGCGCCGGTGTGCGGGAGACGAGCAGGCCCACGCCCAGCATGGTGTACGTGACGTGGACGAGTACGCCCGCCGCGATCCCGACCGCCGCGAGGACGCCCGCCGTCCGCCCGTACAGATAGCTGTTGCGGACGGTCATGGCGAAGTCCGCGCCGGGGCTGATGACGGCCAGCACCGTGATGACCGCCACGGCGATCAACTGCCCCATGAATCCCCCCACCCCTCGACGAGCACTGCGAACCTAGCCGATCGCCGAGGGGCGGCGCGAGAACGGGGCGGCGCAGCCGGCGCGCCGGAGCACGGGGTGCCCGCGACGCGCCGACGGCTCACACCACGCGGAAGTTGGCCATCATGGCCATGTCCTCGTGTTCGAGGTTGTGGCAGTGGAGCATGTAGCGGCCCCGGTGCCCGGCGAAGCGGGCGAGGACCTCGACCACCTCGTACGGGCGGACGTCGACGGTGTCCTTCCAGCCGGCGTCGGCGGCCCGGGGCGGCTTGCCGTCCCGGGTGAGGACCTGGAAGTGCGCGAGGTGCAGGTGCACCGGGTGGTGGAAGTCGCTGGTGAAGCGCCAGCGTTCCACCGTTCCCAGGCGGGGTTCGGCCAGGACCTCGGAGGTGGAGAAGGGGCGTCCGTTGACCGTCCACATGGCCTGCGCGCCCTCCGAGCCGGTGCGCCGGAAGTCGAACTGCCGGACGTGGACCGCGTCCGACGGGTCCAGGGCCCCGGCGGTCGACGAGAGCCGTGTCGGTACGTGGGTGTCGTCCCGCTCCCGGCGGACGACCCGGAAGCGCATCACCTGACGCATCCGGTCCTTCCCGAGGGTGTTGACCAGGGTGACCTCGGTGCCGACCGGGTAGCCGGAGAAGTCGACGACGACGTCGTAGCGTTCGCCGGGCGAGACGGGTATGTCCTGGAGTCCCTGCGGCCGGCCGAGCAGGCCTCCGTCGCTGCCGACCTGGGTGAAGGGAACGCCCTGCCGCGGCCCGGGCTCCAGCGCGAGACGGTAGCGCCGGGCGTTGGAGCCGTTGAGGAGGCGGAACCGGTAGCGGGTGGCCGCGACGTCGAGCACGGGCCAGGGGGCGCCGTTGACCAGCTGGACGTCCCCCAGTACGCCGTCCATGTAGTCCGCGTGCACCCCCGGTTCACCGGTGCAGGTGGGGTCCTTGGCGGGATAGCGGAAGTCGCCGTCCGCCTCGAAGGACCGGTCGCACAGCAGCAGCGGGACGTCCTTCTCCCCCCGGGGCAGCGGGAGCCGCTCCTCCTCGTCGTCGTGGACGAGGAAGAAGCCCGCGAGTCCGCGCCAGACCTGCGGGGCGCTGAAGTCCATCCGGTGGTCGTGGTACCAGAGCGTGGCCGCGCGCTGGTCCAGGGGGTATTCGTAGGCCTTGGAGCCCGGCGAGAGGTGCCAGTCGGAGGCCGGGGCGTGCATGGCGTGGCCGGACATGGCGTGGCCGGACATCCCGGGGGAGCCCCCGCGGAGCTTCTGGCCGCACAGCTTCGTGGGGACCACCAGGTCCGTCGGATAGCCGTCGGAGTCCGGCGGGGTGACGCCGCCGTGCAGATGCGTGGAGGTGGGGACGGGAAGGGAGTTGAGGACCCGGACCACCGCCTTGTGACCGGTGCGGCCGGTGAAGGTGGGGCCGGGGAAGATGCCGTCGTACCCCCAGATCGTCGTCTTGCGCCCGGGGATGATCTCGACCGAGGCTTCCCGCTGCTCGACGTCGAAGTGGTCCACGCCGTTCTTACGGCTGGTCGGGCGGGCCGTCGGCGGGATCGGGAGCTCCACCGCGAACTGCGGGGCGGGCTCGCCCCTGCTGGCCAGTACCGTGCCGGTGGTCTCCCCGGTGAGCCGGCCCCAGGCGACCGCGCCGACGGTGGTCGCCGCGACCCCCGCGCCGGCGGCGGCTCCGAGGAAGCGCCGGCGGCCCATGGACCCGCGTGCCGTCGCTTCGCTCACCGGGACCCCTCCTCGCGTATCGCGCGGGGCGAGGTGAAGGACCAGTACGCCAGGACCACCGCGATCCCGAAGATCGTCATGCCCAGCGGGATGTGCCCGCCGAGCTCCCGGGACTCGCCGAGGCCGTTCTGCACGCCGACCGCCGCGACGAGGACGACGCCGAGCAGCGCGGGCCAGCCGCTCCTGCGCGCCGCGCGCCACACGACCACGGCCGCCACGCACACCAACACGGCCAGCACGCTCAGCAGTATCGCGTTCGTCGCGTGCCAGGCCAGCAGGGCGACGTCTCCGGTGACGAACAGACCGGCGAGGGCGGCCTGGAACAGGGTGTCGAGAAGTAACAGCACCGAGAGGATCCGCAGTGAGACACCGCCTATCCGGCCCCACCTGCCTCTCCGTGGCGCGGGCGCGCTCAGGTGCGACGAGGGCGCGCCCTCGCTCGCAGAACTCTCCGTCGTGGTGGTCATCCAGGGCCTCCGATCAGTTCTGGCACACGCCGGGGCCCGCGGCCGGACCGGCCGACCGCAGGCCCCGAAGCGGGTGCGTGCTGTCAGTGCACCGTCGTACGCCGCCGGGGCGCGGTCAGCGCCGGAGCGAAGACGGTCAGTGCGACGAGGACGGTCAGTGCCCAGAAGGCGCCGTTCTCGGAGTGCGAAGAGGCGACCAGTATGGCGGACAGGGCGGCGATGCCGTTGACGCCCACAGCAGAACCGATGTTGCGCAGCATGGTCGCGGCGGACGTCGCCACACCGAACTGCTCGGCGGGAGCCTGGTCCTGGAGCAGCGCGAGCGTCGCCGCGGTGACGGCGCCCGTGCCGAGCCCGGCCGTGGCCCCGGCGAGCCAGGGGAGTGCCCCGGTCGCGCTGCACACCGTGCCGGCCAGCAGCGCCGGCGAGCCGACGGCCATCGGTGGCCGGTAGCCGCGCTTGGCGACGACGCCTCCGGTCACCGCGCTGCCGAGGACCCAACCGACCGCCGAGAGGCCGACGATCACGGCGATCTTCGTCGTCGACGCGCCGTGCGCGGCGAGCCGCACCGGCAGCACCGTCACCGTCGCGTACATCACCACGACGGCTCCGACGGTCGCCAGTGCCGCGCCCGCGGAGGGCGTCCGGCCGAAGACCTGCCGGGGGACCAGCGCCCCGCCGAACCGGCGCAGCAGGGCCAGGGCCACCAGGCCGACCAGGACGGCCGCGATCGTGCCGGTCACGCCGAGCCCCAGCGAGGATCCCTGGAGGCCGATGAGCAGGAGCACGGATCCGCCGGTGACCAGCGCGTACTCCGCCGCCGCGCCCCCGCTCCCCGGCCTCGGACGATCACGAACCGGACGCCGTGACGAGGTGCGGGGATCTGCTGGGATGGACCCATGGATCTCAGGGAGCGGTTCGAGGGGTACGCGGTACTGGTCACGGGCGCGGCGCGCGGTATCGGCGCGGCCACCGCCCGGCGGCTCGCGGCGGAGGGCGCGCGGGTCCTCGTCACGGACATCGACGAGGAGGCGGCCCGGAAGACGGCCGGGGAACTGCCCGGGGCGGTGGCGCTGCGCTGCGACGTCGGCGACCAGGCGTCGGTCGACGCGGCCGTCGCGTACGCGGTGAAGACCTTCGGCGGCCTCGACGTCCTCGTCAACAACGCCCTCGCCCCCGTCGCCGCGGACCGGGACCGCTTCGAGGAGGAGCCCGACGGGGGCTGGACCGCCCAGCTCGACGTCACCCTCATGGGCGCCGTCCGCTGCTCCCGCGCCGCCCTGCCGCACCTCGCGGCGGCCGACGGGCGCGGGGCGATCGTCACGATCGGCTCGGTCAACGCGGAGGCGGACTTCGGCAACCACGCGTACAGCGCGGCCAAGGCGGGCCTCGCGTCCCTCACCCGCACCCTGGCGGGCGACGCGGCGCCGCGCGGGGTCCGGGTCAACCAGATCAACCCGGGCACGATCGCGACCACGGCCTGGGCGGGCCGGGAAGCCGACCTCACGGCCCTGGCCACCCGCGTCTACCCCCTGGGCCGCGTCGGCACCCCGGAGGACGTGGCGGCGGCGGTCGCCTTCCTCGCCTCCCGGGACGCGGCCTGGATCACGGGCACGACCCTCCGCGTCGACGGCGGCCTGCTCGCGGTGAACACGCACTTCGCGGAGGTCCTGGGCGACTAGGGGGCGTCTTGCCGATCACGCCGCGAGCCCGAGTCCGGCCGCTCCCGACGACGTCGAGGCCGTCCTGGCCTTCTGGAAGGAGTCGGCCGAGGGCACGTCCGTGTCGGACGACGTGAACGGGGTGACC
>NZ_JBEXSZ010000052.1:0-47731 GCF_040613865.1 Streptomyces sp. NPDC006197
CGCCGCCCGCGCCGCCCGGCAGCGGCGGCCACGGCCTGCTCGGCATGCGGGAACGGGTCGCCGCCGTCGGCGGGCAGATCAGTACAGGTCCGGCGCCCCCGCCTACCCCGCACCCGCTCGGGCAAGGTCCGGCGCGGCGAACTGACCCCGGCACCCGCCACCCCCTGACGCCCGGGGCCCGCCCGCCGGGCCCGGGCCCCCGTCGGGCTTCCGGTACCGCGCCCGTTCGGCTTCCGGGCCCGGGGCCTGTCGGGCTTCCGGTACCGCGCCCGTTCGGCTTCCGGGCCCGGGGCCTGTTCGGCTTCCGAGCCCGGAGTCTGTCCGGCTTCCGGTATCGCCCCCGTTCGGCTTCCGGGCCCCAGGCCTGTCCGACCTCCGGGCCCGCGCCCGTCCGGCCCCGGCCCCGGTACCGGCCCCGGTACCGGGGCCGGCGGGACCCCCGCCGGTCAGGCGCTACGCCCCGACCCGTTCCCGGTCCGCCGTTCGCAGCAGGACCTCCGCCACGGCCCTGGCCCGTACCGCCGCCTCCGGGGTGCCCTCGCGTACGGCGGTGACGATCGCGCCGTCGCCGAGCAGGGCCAACTGGCGGGCCAGGGCCTCGTGGTCGCGGTAGCCGGCTTCGGTGAGCAGCCGTTCGAGGACCGCGATGACCTTCTCCTTGTGCTCGGCGGCCACGTGGTGCGCCGGGCTGTCGGGGTCGGCCGTCTCGACCATCGTGTTGATGAAGGCGCAGCCGCGGAACTCGGCAGCGGAGAACCGCTCCGCGAGGCCGTCGAAGAGCGCGAGCGGCAGCTCCTCGGGGGAGCGCTCGCTGGCCGCGATCCGGCCGTCGAGCCAGGCGCGCCACATGCCGTCGCGCCGCCGCAGGACCTCGACGACGACGTCGTCCTTGCTGGGGAAGTGGCGGTAGAAGGAGGCGCGGCCGACTCCGGACTCGGACAGGATCCGTTCGATCCCGACGGCCCGGATCCCCTCTTCGTAGAACAGACGCTCCGCCGCGCTGAGGAGCCGCTCTTTCGCGTTCGTGGCCATACCAGACGGTACCACTTGGTTCCGTATCAGGGATTCCGATGCGAAAGGCGGAGCCCCCCGCTCCCGTTGCGCCAGACGGAACCGGTCGGTACCGTCCTGATGGTACCGACCGGTTCCGTCTTGCTCCGGCTCAAGGAGAGCGCCATGCCCCGCCTGCCCCAACTGACCGTCGAGACCGCCAACGAGGAGCAGCGCGAGCTGCTCGAAGGCACCCTCAAGCAGCTCGGCAAGCTGCCCAACCTGTACGCCTCCCTCGCCAACGGCCCCGCCGCGCTCCGCGGTTACCTCGCCATGCGCGAGGCCCTCGTCGGCGGCAGCTTCAGCGCCCGGCAGCGCGAACAGCTCGCGCTCTACATCGCGCAGCGCAACGACTGCACGTACTGCGTCTCCGCGCACACCCTGCGCGGCGGCAAGGTCGGCCTGAGCGAGCAGGAACTGCTCGACACCCGCCGCGGCGGCGACGCCGGCGACCCGCACATGGACCAGGTCCTCCGGTTCACCGGCGCCGTCATGGCGACCGGCGGCCGCGTCACCGACGAGGCCCTCGCCGACGCCCGCGCCGCCGGCGTGACCGACGCCGAGATCGCGGAGATCGTCGGCCACGTCGCGCTCAACGTGCTGTCGAACTTCTTCAATCACGTTGCGCAGCCGGACTTGGACTTTCCGTTGGTCCCGGCCCAGCTCGCCGAGTAGAGTCTTCGCGGCCGAGCAGGGGTGCCGGGCGCGAGGACGCGACCGGCACCCCTGCGGCTTGTACGGCCGACCGACTGGGGCGATCGAAGCGGGTGGACGACCAACCACCTGGCGCGAACTGCCGCCGTGCGGCAGGGGGGAATTCACGTGGACATCGACGCAAGAACCCTTCGGACCTTCCGAGAGGTGACGCTCACCGGGTCGTTCACCCAGGCGGCGCGACGCCTCGGGTACTCGCAGTCCAGCGTCACGGCACAGATGCGTGCCCTGGAGAGGCAGGTGGGCGAGCCCGTCTTCGAGCGGCTCCCCAGCGGCGTCCGGCTCACCCACGCCGGAACCGTCCTGCGCGACTACGCGCGCCAGATCCTCACCCTCGTCGGCGAGATGGAGACCGCCCTGCGCCGGCCCGCGGCCAACCCGCCGCGCCTCACCATCGGCATCGTCCCCGCCCTCGCGTACGGACAGCAGCTCGCCCGGGTCACCCACGTCGGGCGGCGGCTCCTCTCCGGCGTCCAGCTCGCCCTGCGCATCATGGGGACGGCCGAGGTCCACGACGCCTTCCGGGCCGGCGCGATCGACGGCGCGCTCGTCCTCACCGCCGTCGACGTCGACGACCCGGCCGACCTGCTGGGCGACCATTCGTACGCCGAGCGCTCCGACGACCTGACGGAGATCCGGCTCCAGGAAGTCGAGTTCGTCCCCGTCACCGGCACCGGCCGGCGCCCCGGCGGTCACGGCCGGCAGGTCGTCATCGCCGACCCCGACTGCCCCTCCCAGCGCTGGCTCCCCGAATTCCTCCGGCTCCGCTGCGACAGCCCGCCCGAGATCCACGAGCTCGGCTCCATGGCGGGCGTCCGCGCCGCCACCCAGTCGGGCCTCGGCTGCGCCATGCTCCCCACGGCCCTCGCCGCCGACCACGAGGAGGCCGGCGGTCTGCGTCCCCTCCCCGGCGTGCCCCGGATGCGCTGGAACGCCTCCCTGATCCTCGGCCGCCACGACACCCGGCCCGCCGTCGACCGGCAGAACCTGACGGAGACGCTCCGCCAGGCCACCGCCCTCGGCCGCGCCGTCCACCCGGCCGCACCCGCGGTCGGCGTCCTCGAAGGCGGTGTCCTCGGCGGTGACGTCCTCGAAGGCGGCGTCCTCGACAGCGGGGCCACCGCCACCGCCCCCGATCCGAGCATCGCCTCCTGACCCCTCACGGGTCTCCCGACCGGTGCCACGGCGCACCGCCGGCTCCCCCCGGCCCCACCCCCGACCGGGTCCAGCGGGAGCGACGGCACGCCGTGGCACCTCCCCTTCCCCCGCCCGGCACCTCAGAGTTCGGGCAGCCCCAGCGGGATCCGGCCCGTGGCCCGCCCGTGCTCGTCGAGGAGCCGGCCCATGCGCTTGGGGGAGTGCAGGGCCACCGTCCGGTCCCGCACCTCAAGGGCCGGGAAGCGCTCCGCGAGCTGAGCCTCGAAGGGGTCCACCGCACCGAGCCCGTGCAGCCAGACCAGGACGAGCAGGTTGTACGGACCGCTGACCGACACGCACATCCGCACCTGTTCGAGCCGGGCCAGCGCGTTGCCCGTCCGCTCCAGGAGGGCGTGCGGCACCGACGTCCGGTAGATCACCATCGTGGACAGCCCCGCCAGCGGGTGCGCCAGATCGCAGCGCAGGGTGATGTCCCCGTCGCGGATCAGGCGTTGGAGCCGGCGCCGCGCGGTGTGCTCGCTCATGCCCGTGAGCGCGCCGAGCTCCCCGTACCCGAGCCGCCCGTCGGCACCCAGCGCGGCCACCAGCGCCTGGTCCTCGGGCGCGGGGCGCGCGTGCAGATGCGTGCTGTACGTCCGGGGCCGGGCGGCGGTGCCCGGCCCGCTGAGCCCGGCCCGTTCCGCCGGGTTCATCGCCCGCATCCGCCAGTCCCGCCCCTCCCCGTACAGCGTCATGCCGAGCCGGGTCCGGGTGGAGCGGACGCCGCGCAGCCCGCCGATCCCGGCGTGCACCGCACGGCCCAGGGACGGCAGGTCCGGGGCGGCGACGGAGAGGAACAGGTCGAAGTCCCCGGCCGTCTCGTCGACGCTGAACACCCACGGCATCGCCGTGACCGCCGCGCTCACCCGGTCGAAGGCACGCGGCCGGCACCGCACCTCCACATAGGCGACGGTGGCCCTCTTCGCCGCGTCGTACGCCGTGACCCAGGCGAGCCCCTCGGCGCGGAGCCGTTCGAAGCGCCGGGCGGCCGTCGTCGGGTTCACGCCGAGCGCCCGCCCGATCCGCGTCCACGGCGCCCGGGGGGCGGCCTGGAGGGCGTCGACCAGCGCCAGATCCAGCTCGGAGAAGCCCACGGCGGAGCCTCCGGCGCGGGAATCCGGCACGACGGCGCTCCCGAAGACGCTTTCCGGCAATTGCGGGGGGACCTCGCTCACGGACCGGATCGTAGGGGCACTTCCGGCCGGACCACCAGTTCCGGCCACCGGTGAGAGGAGTACCGTGCCTGCTCCGTCCCTTCCCGCGTCCCCGGCGGCGCCGCCCGCGCACCGCAGAACCGTCCGGCTCACGGTCGTCCTGCTCTTCGCGGCCTGGCTGGTCGACTACGCCGACCGGCTCGTGATCAACCTCGTCCTGCCCTCCATCGGCGCCGAGTTCGACATCGACCGCACGCGGCAGGGCCTCGTCGTCTCCGCCTTCTTCCTCGCCTACGCCCTCTGCCAGATCCCCGGCGGCCTGCTCGCCGACCGGTTCGGCGGTCGGCGCGTGACCCTCTGGGCGCTGCTCTCGTGGTCGGTCTTCACCGCCCTCACCGGCTTCGCCTGGTCGTTCGCGGTCCTGCTCGCCCTGCGCTTCGCCTTCGGCGCGGCCGAGGGCGTCTTTCCGCCGGCCTCCATGAAGGTCCTGGTCGAGCGCACCCCGTCCGAGGAGCGCAGCAGCGCCAACGGGACGGTGATGAGCTCCAACGCCCTGGCCGCCGTCATCACGCCTCTCGTCGTCGCCCCGCTCGTCGCCGCCTTCGGCTGGCGCTCGGCCTTCTGGTCCACCGCCGCCCTCGGCGTCCTCGCCCTCGTCGCCGTACGCCTCTGGCTCCCGGCCCCGCTGCCCCGCGCGGAAGACGCCGGAGCCCCGCGCCCGGCCCTCCGCGCCGTCCTGCGCAAGGGCGTCCTGTGGCGCTTCGCCCTCATGATGTTCGGCTACAACACCATCGTCTGGGGCCTCAACACCTGGGTCCCCTCGTACCTCAGCGAGGAGCACGGCGTCTCCCTCACCGAGGCTGGAGCGCTCGTCGCCGTCCCCGCCCTCGGCGCCGCGCTCGCCACCGTCCTCGGCGGACGGCTCTCCGACCGGCTCGGCGGCCGGCACCGCCTGATCATCGTCCCCGGCATGGCCGTCGCCGCCGTCGCCCTGCTCCTCATGGCGAACACGCCGTCCCTCACCGGCTTCGTCGTCCTCGGCACCGTCGCCGTCTTCGCCGCCTCCCTCGCGTACATGCCGATCTTCGCCGTCCCCCTCGCCGGCCTCACCCCGGAGTACGTGGGCGTCGGCAGCGCCGTCATCATCCTCGGCGGCCAGGTCGCCGGCATGGTCGCCCCGCCCGTCATGGGCGCGCTCGCCGACGCCTTCTCCTTCCACGTCGCCTTCGGCTTCCTCGTCCTCGGCGCGGTGATCGCCGCCGTCATGGCGTGCCTGACCCCGCAGGACGCCGACGCCTTCCGTACGGTCGCCGACCGCGCGCCCCGCCCCTCCCGCACCGCGAAGGAACCCGCCGCATGACCACCGACACGTCACTCGCCCCCCTCCTCTCCGGCCTCGACGCCCGACTGCCCGCGCTGCGCGCCCTCTACGAGGACCTGCACGCCCACCCCGAGCTGTCGTTCCAGGAGTTCCGCACCGCGGGCGTCGTCGCCGAGCGGCTCCGCGCGCAGGGCTGGCAGGTCACCGAGGGCGTCGGCCGCACCGGCGTCGTCGGCGTCCTCGCCAACGGCCCCGGCCCGGTCGTGCTGCTCCGCGCCGACATGGACGCCCTCCCCGTCAAGGAGGAGACCGGGCTGCCGTACGCCTCCACCGCGACCGGCACCGACCCCGACGGCCACGAGGTGCCCGTCATGCACGCCTGCGGGCACGACATGCACGTCACCTGTCTGCTCGGCGCCACCGCTCAACTCGCCGCCCACCGGGGCACCTGGCACGGCACCGTCGTCGCCGTCTTCCAGCCCGCCGAGGAGGTCGGCGGCGCGCCCGCCATGATCGAGGACGGCTTCCTCGACCGCTTCCCGCGCGCCGAGGTGTGCCTGGCCCAGCACGTCGCCCCGGCCCCCGTCGGCTTCCTCGGCACCCGGCCGGGACCGGTGATGGCCGCGTCCGACAGCCTCCGGGTGACCCTCTTCGGACGCGGCGGCCACGGCTCCACGCCCGAGACGGCCGTGGACCCCGTGGTGATGGCCGCCGCGGTCGTCATGCGGCTGCAGACCGTGGTCTCCCGGGAGATCGGCGCCTCGCAGACGGCGGTCGTCACCGTCGGCTCGCTGCACGCCGGGACGAAGGAGAACATCATCCCGGACACCGCCGAACTGAAGGTCAACATCCGCTCGACCACCCCGGCGGTACGCGACCGGGTCCTCGCCGCCGTCGAGCGGATCGTCCGCGCGGAGGCCGCCGCCTCGGGCGCCCCCAAGGAGCCCGAGATCGTCCCGATCAACTCCTTCCCGGTCACCGTGAACGACGCCTCCGCCACCGCCGTCGTCCAGGACGCCCTCACCGAAGCCCTCGGCGAGGGACACGTCTTCACCCTCCCCCAGGCGATCACCGGCAGCGAGGACTTCGGCGTCTTCGGGACCGCGCTCGGCGCGCCCTCCGTCTTCTGGCACTTCGGCGGCGCCGATCCCGCCCTGTACGCGGGCGTCGACCCCGGCTCCCTCCTGGAGAACGGCCTCCCCGACACCGTCCCCGCCAACCACTCCCCGCACTTCGCCCCCCTCCCCGGCCCGACGATCCCCCTCGGCGTGACCGCCCTCCTCGCGGCCGCCGCGCCGTGGCTCACGAAGCGGCCGGTGTGAGGAGGGCTCAGCCGGTCGCCGTGCCGTACCGGGCGAGGAGGCGGGCCCGGCGGGACGGCTGGAGGTTCGCCCGGGTCACGTCCCCGTCGTAGTGGGCGAGGACCCGGGGGTCCATGACGCGGCGCCAGAGCGGGGGGACGTACGCGAGGACGATCATCCCCGCGTACCCCGTCGGCATCTCGGGGGCCTCGTCGAAGTGGCGCAGCGACTGGTAGCGCCGGGTGGGGTGGGCGTGGTGGTCGCTGTGCCGCTGGAGGTGGTAGAGGAAAACGTTCGAGGCGACGTTGTCGCTGTTCCAGCTGTGGCGCGGGGCGCACCGCTCGTACCGTCCGCTCGCGGTGCGCTCCCGCTTGAGGCCGTAGTGCTCGGTGTAGTTGATGACCTCGAGCAGGCAGAAGCCGAAGACCGCCTGGACCGCGAGGTACGGCAGGACCCCCGGTCCGAAGGCGAGCGCGAGCCCCGCGAAGAGCGCGAACGACAGCGCCCAGGAGCCGAGGACCGTGTTGCGCGGGCTCCACACGGACCGGCCCCGGCGGGCGAGCCGGCGCTTCTCGAGCCGCCAGGCCGAGGTGAGGCTGCCGAGGACGGTCCGGGGCAGGAAGCGCCAGAAGCTCTCGCCGAGCCGGGCGCTCGCCGGGTCCTCCGGAGTGGCGACGCGGATGTGGTGGCCGTGGTTGTGCTCGACGTAGAAGTGGCCGTACCAGGTCTGGGCGAGCGCGATCCGGGAGAGCCGGCGCTCCAGGGCCTCCGTCTTGTGCCCCAGCTCGTGGGCGGTGTTGATGGCGATGCCGGCGACCCCGCCGAGGGTGAACGTCAGCCCGGTCCTGTCCACGAGGGAGAGGTCGCCCCGGGTGATCAGCCAGCAGCCGAGGACGAGGCCGGCGTACTGGAGGGGGAGGTAGAGATAGGTGCACCACCGGTAGTAGCGGTCCTGTTCCAGGTGGGCGATCGCGCTGTCCGGAGGGTTGGCGGAGTCCTTGCCGATGAGGTGGTCGACGACCGGGAAGACCACGTACAGGACGAGGATCCCGGTCCACCAGAAGAGACGGAGCCCGGTGGCGGCCACCAGTCCCCAGGAGAGGAAGGGGAAGGCCGGTATGAGCAGGCCCAGCAGCCAGAGCCAGCGCTTGGGGTCGCGCCAGGCGGGGGCGGGGGCTTCGGGGGCGTCGCTGTGCAGGGCCAAGACCGGCTCCTCGGAGAGGTGGACACAGGGGTTGGACACTTCACATGCCTACTGTCCAGTTGATAGACGGATCGACAGTGGAACGTCAATGCTCTGGACAGTGCCCGGTGGATAAAGTGGGGGCACGATGACACGTTTCCGCGAGAGTGTTCGGTCCCTCCTGCGTGAGCAGGTGCTCGACGCCGCCTACCGGCTCGTCGCCGCCGACGGCTGGGGCGGGCTGCGCATGGCCGCCATCGCGCGGGCCGCCGGCATCAGCCGCCAGACGCTCTACAACGAGTTCGGCTCCAAGGAGGCCATCGGCAACGCCCTGGTCCAGCGCGAGCTGGAGGGCTTCCTCGTCGGGATCCAGCGGGAACTCGACGCGCATCGGGGCGAGTTGGAGGCGGCAGCGGCGGCGGGCGTCGGCTACACGCTCCAGCAGGCCGTGGACAACCCCCTCATCAAGAGCGTCCTGCTCGCGGCGCGCGGCGGCGAGGACGACCTCCTCGCCTACCTCACGACCCGCCCGGAACCGGTCTTCGGCACGGCGATGGCGATGCTCGACGCGTACGCGACCGAGGCCTGGCCCGACGTCGAGGAGGAGTCCCGGGGGCTCGCCGTCGAGACGATCGTGCGGCTCACCGTCAGCCACATCGTCCAGCCCGTGGCCTCGCCGGAGGAGTCGGCCCGGCGCATCGCCAGGATCACGGCACGGATCGCGTACCCGGGCGGCCGCGCCTGAGGCGTGCCCCGCGCCCGTCGGCCGGAAAGGGGCGAGGCCCGCTGTCGGACACGGGGGATCTCCGGCAGCAGGCCTCTGTTGAACATTGTACGAGATCGTCGGAGGTGCTCCGCACACCAGGCGTCGGTGGCGAGGGGCGGGCCGGCGGGGTACACCTCCCCTGAGACGCGGAAACGGCCGTCGGGCCGGACGCCTCGACCGCGTCGCCGGTGACGACGAGGAGGTCGCAGTGGAAGGCAGAAGCGTAGGGTTCGTGCAGTCCTTCAACCGACTCGGCGGGTACGGCTTCGTCGTCCCCGTGGGCTCCGAGGAGCAGGTGTACTTCAGCGCCGAGGACATCGAGGGCGCGCAGCGGACGGTCTCCGAGGGGCAGCAGGTCTCCTTCGTCCTGGTCCTCGGCGAGGGCCGCTTCGAGGCGAAGGAACTGCGCCTCTGACACCGGCCGGGCCCCGGGGCGCGGAGACCGACCGGTCCACCGGGTCCACCAGGCCCGCAGCGCCGCGGCCCGGCCCGGGTCCGGCGGGCCCCCGCGTCCGCTTCCTGGGTACGGTGGGCGCATGTCCACACCCGGGCCCGCGCCCATGGAACCCGCAGCCGCCGCCCGCCCGCACGAGCGGACGCCCGGAGCGCGTGAACTCGCGGCGGCGGCCGAGGTGTTCGGCCTGCTCGCCGACCCGACCCGGCTCCATCTGGTGTGGCTGCTCACCCGGGGCGAGGCCGACGTCGGCGCCCTGACCGAGGCGTGCGGGGCCGCGCGTCCCGCCGTCAGCCAGCACCTCGCCAAGCTGCGCCTCGGCGGGCTCGTCACGACCCGCAAGGAAGGCCGCCGGGTCGTGTACGCCATGCCGGACGGGCACCTGAAGCGGCTGGTCGTCGAGGCGATCAGCCGCGCCGACCACCAGGTGACCGGGGAGCCCTGGCACGACTGACCCGGCTCGCGCCCAGTGACGTGAACATGTGCGCACTTGTGCACGCGTCGGTTACGGTGGAGGCCTCAGCCGTCCGCCGTGGCCGACCGGGGGCTCCCCATGCTGTCCGTCCTCCGCAACCGCACCTACCGGCGCCTCTTCGCCGCGCAGGTCGTCGCCCTCACGGGCACCGGCCTGGCGACCGTGGCCCTGAGCCTCCTCGCGTACGACCTGGCCGGAGCGGACGCCGGCGCCGTGCTCGGCACCGCCCTCGCCCTCAAGATGGCCGCGTACGTGGCCATCGCCCCGCTCGCCGGCGCGCTCGCCGACCGGCTGCCCCGGCGCGCGCTGCTCGTCTCGATGGACCTGGCGCGGGCGGCGGTCGTGCTCGCCCTGCCGTTCGTCACCCGGGTGTGGCAGGTGTACCTCCTGATCCTCCTGCTCCAGGCCGCCTCCGCCGCCTTCACCCCCGCCTTCCAGGCGACGATCCCGCAGGTGCTTCCCGAGGAGCGCGACTACACCGGGGCCCTCTCCCTCTCCCGCCTCGCCTACGACCTGGAGAGCCTGGTCAGCCCCGTCCTCGCCGCCGCGCTGCTCACCCTCGTCCCGTACTCCTGGCTCTTCACCGGCACCGCCGCCGGGTTCCTCGCCTCCGCGCTCCTCGTCCGGACCACCGCCCTGCCCCCACCGCCCGGCCCTGAAGCCGCCCGGGCCGAATCCGCCCGGGCCGAATCCGGCCGGGCCGAATCCGGCCGGGCCGAATCCGGCCGGGTCGGCGCCGACCCGGCCGGCGCCGGCCGTCTGTACGCCAGGGTGGCCTTCGGCGTCCGGCTCCTCCTCGCCACCCCGCGGCTGCGCGCCCTCCTCGCCCTCGACCTCGCCGTCGCGGCCGCCGGCGCCGTGGTCCTCGTCGACACCGTGCTCCTGGTCCGCGACACCCTCGGCCGCCCCGCCGGCGACGTCCCGCTCGCCCTCGGCGCGTACGGGGCGGGGTCCATGGCCGTGGCACTGCTGCTGCCCCGCGTCCTGGAGCGGGCGGACGACCGTGCCGTCATGGTCCGGGCCGCCTTCGTCCTGCCCGGCGCCCTCGCGCTCCTCGCCCTCGGCCTCACCGCCACCCCGGGACCCTGGTCCTGGCCCGCGCTGCTCGCGGTCTGGCTGGTGGCCGGCGCGGCCGGCTCGGCGGTCCTCACCCCCGGCGGCAGGGTGGTGCGCCGCTCGGCCGCCGGAGGCGACCTGCCGGCCGCCTTCGCGGCCCGGTTCTCCCTCTCGCACGCCTGCTGGCTGCTCGCCTACCCGCTCGCCGGCGGGCTCGCCGCCTGGGCGGGACCCGCCGTCTCGGCGGCCGCGCTCGCCCTCCTCGCCCTCCTCGGGGTCGTGGGCGCGGCCCGCCTCTGGCCCCGCGAGGACCCGGCCGAGCTGGAGCACGTCCACCCCGAGCTCCCGGCCGGCCACCCGCACCTGGCCGGGGCCGGTGCCCACCACGCGCACGCGTTCCACATCGACGCGCTGCACCGGCGGTGGCCGGCCGCGCCGGGCCGGTAAGCGAGACCGGGGCCCGGGCGGCCCTCCCGTCTGCCCCACATGGATGTCTCTCGTCCCCACCCTGGAGTGTTCGCTCGGACAGGCACGGGTCCTGCCGACATAGTGCGGGGCATGAGACCCACCCCCACACGGACCCGGTCCCGCAGGGCCCTCCTCTGCGCCGCGCTCCTCGCCCTCACCGTCCAGACCGCCGCCGCCCCGGCTCTCGCCTCGCGCCCCGAGGGCCCCGGCGGCCCCGGGGGACACGGCGGGAGCGACTGCGTGCGGACCGAGCGGCCCCTCGACGGCAAGGCCCGCCGGATCCTGGACATCACCCGCAGGGCCAAGAGCGACCTCAAGCTCAAGTCCGTCCAACTGCGGGTCACCGTCGACGGACGCGAGGTCGTCACCGACGCCCTCGGCGAGTCCATGACCGGCGTCCCCGCCGAGCCGGACATGCACTTCCGGGCCGGCTCCGTGGCCTTCGCCCACATCGCCACGGTCCTCCTCCAGCTCGTCGAGGAGGGCAGGGTCGGCCTCGACGACACCGTGGAGCGGTGGCTGCCCGACCTGCCCAAGGCGGACCGGATCACCCTGCGGATGCTGGCCTCCAACACCACCGGCCTCCACGACTACGTCACCGACCCGGCCTTCGACGCCGAGCTGCTGCCGCACCCCTTCCGCCAGTGGACCCCGGCGCAGCTCCTCGCCTACCCCCTCAGGCACTCCTTCTGGTACGAGCCGGGCGCCAGCTGGAGCTACTCGCACGCCAACTACCTCCTCCTCGTCCAAGCGCTGGAGAAGATCACCGGCACCCGGATCGACAGGCTCATGAAGGAGCGGGTCACCGGCCCCCTCCGCATGCGCGACACCCGGAACAACTTCACCCCCGACATCCCGCGCCCGGTCCTGCACGCCTTCACCTCGGACCGCGGCTTCTATGAGGAGTCCACCTTCTGGAACCCCTCGTGGACCACCGCGCCGGGCGCGGTCATCACCACCCACATCTGCGACCTCGCCACCTCCGCGCGCGCGATCGGCAGCGGCGCACTCCTCTCGTACCGCTCGTACCGCACGCTGCTGAACCCGGGGACGGTCGGCCTCGGCGGAGGGACGGCCAGGTGCCCCGCCTCGATCTGCCTGAAGCAGACCGAGGCCAAGCACTTCGGCCTCGGCGTCATCGTCATCAACGGGTGGGTGCTGCAGAACCCGTCGTTCTCCGGGTACGCGGCGATCCAGGCGTACCTCCCGTCCGAGCGGCTCGCCATCGCGGTCTCCGCGACGAAGACCCCGACCACCCCCGACGGCAACCAGGCCGAAGTGGTCGCCCGGCGTATCGCGGCCGCGCTCGCCCCGAACGACCCGCTCGACCTCTCCTGACCCTCCGGCACATGCCCCCGCGCGGGGCGTGTCGGGTTCCCGTGGGGCGTCGGGCAGGTGGTTACGTGGCCGGACACCGACCCTCCGGGCCACCGTGACGCGGTGGCCCGGGCCGGCACCCCCGGAGGAGAACGCCATGCGGATCCACGTCACCAGTGTCTTCGTCGACGACCAGGACAAGGCACTCCGCTTCTACACCGAGAAGCTGGGCTTCGTGAAGAAGACGGATGTCCCCCTGGGCGACTACCGCTGGCTGACCGTCGTCTCGCCGGAGGCCCCCGAGGGCACCGAACTGCTCCTGGAACCCGACGCGCACCCCGCCGCCAAGGCGTACGCCGAGGCCCTGGTCCGGGACGGCATCCCGGCCACCTCCTTCGCCGTCGACGACGTCCGCGCGGAGTACGAGCGGCTGAGCGCCCTCGGGGTCTACTTCGCCCAGGAGCCGACGGAGGAGGGACCGGTCGTCATCGCGGTCCTCGACGACACCTGCGGCAACCTCATCCAGATCGTCCAGCTGCCCTGACCGGCCCCGTCAGTAGACGTCCCGGACGTAGCGCTTGTCCGCGGCGAGCCGTCTGACGTAGGCGGCGGCCTCGTCGGCGTCCATGCCCCCGTGGGCGGCGACGACGTCCCTGAGGGCCCGGTCGACGTCCTTGGCCATGCGCTCCGCGTCGCCGCACACGTAGAAGTGGGCGCCGTCCCGGAGCCACTGCCACAGCCGGGCGCCGTTCTCCCGCATCCGGTCCTGGACGTACACCTTGTTCCGCTGGTCGCGGGAGAAGGCGAGGTCCAGACGGTCGAGATGGCCGGAGTCCAGGTACGACTCCAGCTCCCGGCGGTGGTAGAAGTCCGTGGCCTCGCGCTGTTCGCCGAAGAACAGCCAGTTCGGGGCGGTGTGGCCGCGGGCCAGCCGGTCCTGGAGGAAGCCGATGAACGGGGCCACGCCCGTGCCCGGACCGACCATGACCATGGGCGTCGAGGGGTCGGCGGGCGGGCGGAAGCCCGGCGAGCGCCGCACGAACACCTGCACGGGGCCGTCGTCGGCGCAGTCGGCCAGATACGTCGAGCACACGCCCCTGCGGTCCCGGCCGAGGTCGTTCGTGTAGCGGACCACGGAGACGGTGAGCCGCACCTCGCCCGGGTGCGCGAGGGGGCTGGAGGAGATCGAGTACAGACGGGGCCGCAGGCGCCCGAGCGCGGCGGCCCACTCCGCGGCGGACGCCCGGACGGGGAACGCGGCGACGACGTCGGCGGCCTGCCGGCCCCAACTCCACTTCGCCAGCGTCTCCTTGTTGTCCGGGCGCAGCAGCCGCTTCAGTTCCTGGCTGCCGGTGCGCGCCGCCAGGAACCTCAGCAGCTCGGTGGTGATGCGGGAGATGTCCAGGCGGGTGCGCAGGGCCTCCTCGAAGGGGAGTGGCGTCCCGTCCCCCAGGTCCACGGGCCCGGCGGGGTCGAGGCCGGTGAGGGCCAGCCATTCGGCCACGAGCCCGGCGCCGTTGACCGGCCACACCCCGAGGGCGTCACCGGCCTCGTAGGCGAGCTCGCCGTCCCGTGTGTCGAAGGCGAACTCCCGTACCTCCTTCTGCGAACCGGGCAGGCTCAGCAGCCTGTTGCCGATGAGGAGGGTGGCGAAGGGCGAGGCCTTGGTGGGGGCGGGCGGCGACGTGGTGAGCGTGGTGACGGCGGCGGCCGCCCCCCGTTCCCCGGCCGCGTCCAGGGCCGAGACGACCTGGCCGAGCCACTTCTCGGCCGCCTCCTCGAAGTCGGGTTCACAGTCCGTACGGGGCACCAGGCGGGTGCCGCCGAGCGCGGCGAGCCGTTCGTCGACGCGCCGGCCGTGGCCGCAGAAGTCGTCGTAGGCGGTGTCGCCGAAGGCGAGCACCGCGTACCGGACGCCGTCCAGCGGAGCGGCGTCCGGGGCGGACAGCGCCTCCCAGAAGCCGGCGCCGTTGTCGGGGGCGTCCCCGTCTCCGAAGGTGCTGGTGACGACGAGGAGGTCCGTGCCGGGGCCGAGCCGGGCCGGTTCGACGTCCGTCATGGGAAGCAGCTCGGGGGCCCGGCCGGCCGCGGTCAGACGCGCGGCGGCGGTGGCGGCGAACTCCTCGGCGGTACCGGTCTGCGAGGCCCACAGGATCAGCAGCCGGCGGCCGGGGGCCTCCGGTGCTCCGGGGGAGGCCGCCGTGGGCGCGGTCGTACGGGAGAACACGCCGGCGAGCACCCCGTTGACCCAGGCGGCGGGGTCCGGGGCGAACGGCGCGTCGGGCGGCAGCACCGGGACGCGCCCGTCGGGCGGGGCGAGGGCGAGCCCCGACAGATAGCCGGCGAGGTAGCGGCGCTCCGGCCCGGCGAGCGGCACGGGGGCGAGGTCGTCGATCCCGAACAGCGCGGCGAGCGCGGGAACGGGATCCGCGACGGCGGGCATGGGGTCCGCGGCGGTGACGGGCGCGGTTTCGGTCCCCGTGCCGGGGGCTTCCGCCGTCACGGGCGCGGTCGTCCTGGTGAGGGCGACCGCGCAGGCCTTGAACCCCGGCTGGAAGGAGACGGGGTCGACGGCGTCGTGGGTGACGGCGTTGATGCTGACGTACTCGCCGAACAGGTCGTTCCAGTGGAAGGGCGCGAAGCAGGTCCCCGGCAGGACCCGGTCGGTGACCACGGCGGGCAGGACGGCGCGCCCGCGGCGGGAGGCGATCTCCACGTGGTCGCCCTCCGCGATCCCGAGGGCCCCGGCGTCCTCGGGGTGGACCTCGACGAACGGCCCCGGGTGGAGCCTGGCGAGCTTCGGGACCTTGCCGGTCCTCGTCATGGTGTGCCACTGGTGCGGGAGACGGCCCGTGTTCAGGGTGAACGGGTAGTCGGCGTCCGGGAGTTCGGCGGCCGGAAGGTGCGGGCGGGCGAAGAACCGGGCGCGCCCGGTCGCGGTCGGGAAGGCCAGCCGGGGGCGGGTGCCGTCGGCGCGCTCCAGGAGGGCCTGGCTGACGCCGTCGTTGAGGTAGCGGATCGGGTTGCGGTCCGGGCCGTCGGCCGCCGGGGCCGGCCACTGGACCGGCGCGGCGCGCAGCCGTTCGTACGTGACGCCCCGCAGGTCCCAGCCGGTCGCGGGGTTCCACGCCCGCTTGAGCTCTTCGAAGACCTCCTCGGCGCAGGAGTACGAGAAGGCGTCGGCGAACCCCATGGCGCGGGCGACCCGGGCGATCAGCTCCCAGTCGGGCAGCGCCTGGCCCGGCGGGTCGACGACGCCCCGGACGAGGGTGAGGTTCCGCTCGGAGTTGACCAGGACGCCGTCGGACTCCGCCCACAGCGTCGCCGGGAGGACGACGTCGGCGTACGCGTTCGTCTCCGTCTCGGCGAACACGTCCTGCGCGACGACGAGTTCGGCGGCCTCCAGGCCGGCGATGACGGTCTTCCGGTTGGCGACGGAGGCGACGGGGTTGGTGCAGATGATCCAGCAGGCCTTGATCTCGCCCGCGGCCATCCGCTCGAACATGTCGATCGTGCCGCTCCCGGCCTCGGTGCGCAGCGAGCCCTCCGGGATGTCCCACAGCCGCTCGACGAAGGCGCGCTCGTCGTCGACGAGCACCGAGCGCTGCCCGGGGAGGCCGGGCCCCATGTAGCCCATCTCGCGGCCGCCCATGGCGTTGGGCTGGCCGGTCAGCGAGAAGGGGCCCGCCCCGGGGCGGCAGATCGCGCCGGTGGCGAGGTGCAGGTTCACCAGGGCGTTGGTGTTCCAGGTGCCGTGGACGGACTGGTTCAGGCCCATCGTCCAGCAGCTCGTCCAGGCGCCGGCCTCGCCGATCCACCGGGCGGCCCGCCGGATGTCGTCCTCGGCGAGGCCGGTGATCTCCGCGACCCGGTGGGGCGGGTAGTCGGCGAGGAGACCGGGCAGCTGCTCCCAGCCCTCGGTGAACTCGGCGATGAACTCCTCGTCGGTGTGGCCGTTCTCGACGAGCAGGTGCAGCAGGCCGTTGAGGAGGGCCAGGTCGGTGCCGGGCCTGACCGGCAGGTGGAGGTCCGCCTTGTCGGCGGTGGCGCTGCGGCGCGGGTCGACGACGATCAGCTTGGCGCCGGCCTTGACCCGCTCCATCATCCGCAGGAACAGGACCGGGTGGCAGTCCGCCATGTTGGAGCCGATCACGAGGAACACGTCCGCGCGGTCGAGGTCCTCGTACGATCCGGGCGGGCCGTCCGCGCCCAGCGACAGCTTGTAGCCGGACCCGGCGGAGGCCATGCAGAGCCGGGAGTTCGACTCGATCCTGCTGGTGCGGACGAAGCCCTTGGCCAGCTTGTTCGCCAGGTACTGCGCCTCCAGGGACATCTGCCCCGACACGTAGAAGGCCAGCGCGTCCGGCCCGTGCTCGTCCACGACCGCCCTCAGCCGGGCGGCGACCGACGCGATCGCCTCGTCGACGTCCGTCTCGACCGGCTGCGCGCCCCGCTCGGGACGGACCAGCGCCTTCGCCGCCCGCCCGGGCGCCGCCAGCATGTCCGCGCTCGTCGCCCCCTTGGTGCACAGCCGGCCCGCGTTGGCGGGGTGCTCCCTGTCCCCGGACGCCTTCACGGCGCGACGGCGCCCGGTGGCGGGGTCCCGCCGCACGTCCAGGACGATCCCGCAGCCGACCCCGCAGTAGGAGCAGACGGTGCGGACGCTGCCGTCGTTCACGTCGGCGTTCGAGCCAGATCCCACCGAAACCCCACCTCACGGTGCGCGTGCCGTCCAGAGCCGGGGTCGCGCCGCCGTGGCGGAACGGCCCCGTGACCAGCACCGTAGGAAGATCGAATTTCGGTCCGTCACACCTCAGGAGCACCGGGGGTTACACCCGCCGCACGCGGCGGCCGCACGAGGTGTGAGATCGCCGCCCGGCTCGGCCGACGTGGACGCGGGGCGGAGGTCCCGGTCGGGCTCCGCCCCCGCGCGGCACCTCACGGGCCGGGAGGGCCTGCCCTTCCCCGTGTCGGAGAGGCCCTCCACCATCCACGCGCGATCGCAGGCCTCAGCGACTGCCGAAGGCCTGCGTCCAGTAGGGGCCCCCGGAGGTGTGGAGACCGATGCCGATCTCCTTGAAGCCGCAGTTCAGGATGTTCGCCCGGTGACCGGGGCTGTTCATCCAGGAGTCCATCACCTGCGCCGCGGTGGTCTGGCCCTTCGCGATGTTCTCGCCGTACGACGACCACGCGTATCCGGCCGCGGTGATGCGCTCGCCGGGGCCGTCGCCGTCGGGGTTGGTGTGGTCGAAGAAGTCCCGCGCCGCCATGTCGTCGGAATGCCCCTGGGCGGCCTTGGTCAGCAGGGGGTGCTCGGTCAGCGGCCCGCAGCCCGCCTTGGCGCGTTCCGCGTTGACCAGATCGATCACCTGCTCCTCGGTGGAACCGGAACCGGAACCGGAACCGGAACCCGAGCCGGAGCCGGAGCCGGATGTCGTGTGCGTGCCGGTGGGGCGGGGCGCGGATGTGGTCGCGGGCGCGGTCGTACGCGTCGGCCGGGGCGGCGCCGGCGGCGAGGTGCGGGAGGCGGCCGGCGTGGGGCGCGGGGGCCTCGGGGTCGTACGGGGGGTCTTCGAGGCCGACGGGGAAGAGGTGGCCGAGGAGGAGGCGGCCGCCGGGGCGGTGGTCGACTCCCGCGAGGTGGGCAGGCCGGCGTCGGTCGTCGCGGCGAGGGTCGTGTCCCTGGTCTCCGTACCCTCGTCCGAGCCGGTGGTCAGGGTGAAGGCGCCGCCGGTGACCGCCACCACGGCTATGCCCGCCGCGATCACGGCGCGCCTGCGGCCCCGCTGCTGCCGGCGCCGACGGCGGGCGGCGCGGCCGCTCCGGGGGCCGCGCCCCGCGGCCCCTCCACGGGGCCCGACCCCGACCCCGGCCCCGGCTCCCGTTCCAGCTCCGGCTCCTGTCCCGGCTCCGGCTCCGGCTCCCGTTCCGGCCCCGGAACCGTGCGACGGCGAGGCGAGCGGACCGGCGTCGGGCGTGGCGAACGGGGCCGCGTCCGGCGTGGCGAACGGGCCCGAGGCCGGAGCGGCGAGCGGACCGGCGTCCGGCGTGGCGAACGGGCCCGGGTCCGGCGTGGCGAGCGGGTCGGCCGACCAGGAGGCCGCGGCGGCGGTCTCGAAGCCCGCCCGCTCGCGGACGCCCGCGAGGAGCATCGCGGCCGGGGGCACCAGGAGCAGCCCGGCGAGCAGCCCCTCCGCCGGTACGAGGCCGCTCCACAGCCCGGCGCAGTACGCACACGCGCGGGCGTGCCGGGCGATGCGTTTGCGCCAGAGGGCCGACGGCCGGCCGTCCCAGGTGTCGATCTCGTACCGCAGCGTCGCGCACGGCGGGTTCTGCGACAGGGCCCGTACGACGACCCGCGCGGTCTCCAGGCGTTCCTTCATCCGCTGGACCCGCACCGCGGTGTGCTGCGGGGACAGCCCGAGCGCGGCGGCCACCTCGTGGCGGCTCAGCTCTCCGGCACATTCCAGCCACCACAGGGACAGCAGGTCCCGGTCCTCCGGCTCCATCCAGCGGGTCGCCTCGGCGGTCTCGCGCCGCTGGCCGGAAAGGTTCAGCCGGACCACGGCCAGCTCCACGAAATCGGCCCCCGGCTGCGCGAGCTCGCGGGCGTCGTCGAGGCCGCCCGCCGGCAGGCCGGCCTGCTGCTGCCGGTGCCAGTGGCTGCGGACGCCGTTCATGGTGATGGCGACCAGCCAGGACCTGAAGCTGTCCGGGGACCTCAGGTCGCCGAGCCCGGCGAGTGCCCGCAGCATCGTCTCCTGCACGACGTCGTCGACGTCGTGGTGACCGTTCATCGCCCGGCCCACGATGTTGTAGACCAGGGGCAGGTGGAGGGCGATGAGCCGGTCCTGCGCCCGCGGGTCTCCGCTCTGTGCCGCCCTGACCAGTTCCGTACCGTGCTGTGCGCCCATGCTCCGAATCACCCTGCCTGTTCCCGCTGTCGTCGACGGCCAACATCTGGGAGATCACGGGGAGGCGGCCCGATAACAGGAATCGGCGGAGGACTTCCGGAATCCTCGACGCCCCCCGGGACCGTGCGCGCTCCCGTACGGGAGGCCAGCGCGATGTCCGGGACTTCGTGGGATCTGCCAGTACGGGCCGCCGTCGCGGTCCGGCAAGACTGCCGAGGCATGACTGATCACCAGGGACGTGACCAAGCACTGGGGAGGACAGCGCGATGAGCGTGCAGCTGTACGACGGGATCGGCGAGGCGTTCGAGGGCTTCAAGTCCCTGCCGCTGACGCGGTACGGGGAGGTGCCCAGCTTCCTGGGCCTGGTCGGTGACGTACGGGGCAGGTCGGTCCTCGACCTCGCCTCCGGCACCGGCTTCTACAGCAGGGAGTTCAAGCGGCGAGGCGCCTCCGAGGTGCTCGGCGTCGACATCTCCGGCGCGATGGTCGACGCCGCGCGGGCCTTCGAGGAGAGCGATCCGCTGGGCGTGCGCTACGAGGTGGGCGACGTGTCCGAGCTGCGCGACCTCGGCCGGCGCTTCGACATCGCGCTGGGGGTCCAGCTGCTCAACTACGCGCCGGACGTCGCCGCCATGGAGCGCATGTGCCGCCATGTGCACCGGAGCCTGGAGCCCGGGGGCGAGTTCTTCGTGCTCGCGCAGAAGCCCGACTACCGCTTCGACGGGCCGTCCCTCGCCAAGTACGGCTTCCTCTGCGAGGCGACCGGCGAGGAGATCGAGACCGGCCCGCGCGTCCGGATCACGGCGCTGCTCGACCCGCCGATCTCGTTCGTCGGCGCCTGCCCGCGCCGCGAGGTGTACGAGGGGTCTCTGCGGGCGGCCGGTTTCAGCGAGCTGTCCTGGGTCCCGCTGGAGATCTCCGAGGACGGTGTCCGTGAGTTCGGCGCGGACTTCTGGGCGGACTGCCTCGCCAACCCGCCCTTCGAACTCCTGCGCTGCCGCGCCTGACGACCGCTCCGGGGCCCGCTCCTCGCAGCGGGCCCCGGGGCCGTCGGCCGTCCGCCCGACCCGCGCCGCCGACCCGGGACGGCCCCGAGGAGCTCGAACGGCCCGCACCCGGATGCCCTCGGGACCGGGAACGGGCAGGCTGGTGTCCCGGACCGGACACGGGCCCCCGCGATCGTCCGGTCCCGCGATCGCCCGGTCCCGCGGTCGGGCACGGCAGGGGAGAGGACGGCATGGAAGGGTCAGGACCCGCAGGAAACCCGGCCGCGCGACTCCTTGCGCGCCTGGCCCTGCTCGCGGCCGTCGGTTCGCTGGTCGTGCTCCTGCTCGCGATCGGGGACGGCGGTCTCAAAGTGGTCGGGGCCGGGTTCCTCGGCCTCGTCCTCTGCGCCGTCGGCGTCTGGTGGTTCGTGTCGCGCCGCGGCGTCGTGCGCCTGCTCGGGGCGCTCCTCGCGATCGCCGCGCCCGTGGGCGTCCTGGTCCTCTTCGCGTACGACGGCCTGTGGCTGACGGCGCTGATCCTGTGCCTGTGCTGGGGCGCGGCCCTGGCCTGCGCGCGGGCGGCGCTGCGCAGATCGCGACCGAAGCGGTCGATGCGGGCGGTCCCGGCGCCCCCGCCGAAGCGACCGGTCCTGATCATGAACCCGAAGTCCGGGGGAGGGAAGGTCGGCCGCTTCCACCTGGTGGAGCGGGCGGAGGCGCTCGGCGCGCGGGTCGTCCTGCTCGATCCGTCCGCCCCGGCCGACGTCGCCGCGCTGGCCCGCGAGGCCGTGGCCGAGGGCGCGGACCTGCTCGGCGTCGCGGGCGGCGACGGCACGCAGGCCCTGGTCGCGGCGGTCGCCGCCGAGCACGACCTGCCGTTCCTCGTGGTCTCGGCGGGCACCCGCAACCACTTCGCCATGGACCTGGGCCTCGACCGCTCCGATCCGTCCCGCTGCCTCGACGCGCTGACCGACGGCGAGGAGCTGCGGATCGACCTCGGCGACGTCGCCGGGCGGGCCTTCGTGAACACGGTGTCCTTCGGGGTGTACGCCGATGTCGTGCAGCACCCGGAGTACCGCGACGACAAGGCGGGCACGGCACTCTCCCTCATGCCGGACCTGCTGCTCGGCGAGGGCGTGCGACGGCTCGACGCACGCGTCGACGGCACGGTGTTCTCGTCCCAGCAGGCCCTCCTCGTCAGCAACAACCCGTACGTCTCGCCCGACGAGATCAGTGGCGGCGGCCGCCGGCCCAGCCTCGACGACGGCGAGCTGGGGGTCCTCGGCATCAAGGTCATGGACGCGGCGCAGGCCGCCGACCTGGCCGTCCGGGGCTCGCAGTCCGCGGCGCTGACCGTCCTGACCGCCCACCGCGTCGAGGTGACCTCCGACACGGAGGAGATCCCCGTGGCGGTCGACGGCGAGGCGCTGCGGATGCCCACCCCGGTCGTCTGCACGCTGCGGCCCGGTGCCCTGCGGGTCCTCGTACCGCGCGACCGCCCGGGCGTCCCCGCGCCGGTGCCGCCCGTGAGGTGGCGCCGGGTCCTGGACCTCGCGTTCGGCCGCGCGGAGCGGCCCGCCGAAGCATCGCCGTGACGGCGGACGCGTGCATCGCGTTCGTCTTCGGCACCGTCACGACGGCCGGCCCGGTCTCCGTCCTGGGCGGCGTCTGACGGTCCCGTCGGCCCGCCGGTTCACGCGGCGCCCGAAGGACCGGCCACCGGCTCCTCCGGCGGGCGCGCCCGGTCCGGTCCGGACGGGCCGAGCAGGCCCCGGACGGCCGCCTGGTAGCCGGCCTGGAAGCGGCTCTCGGCGCCGAGCGATTCCATGATCGCGGCGATGTGGCGGCGGCAGGCCCGTACGGACATGCTCAGGCGGCGGGCCACGCCCTCGTCCTTGTGGCCGAGCGCGAGGAGTTCGACGATGGCACGGCGGAGGTCGCCGTTGGCCTGGCCGTAGCCGAAGCCGTTGGGCGCCGCGCAGAACGGGGTGGCGGTGCTCCACAGGCTGTCGAGCGAGCGGTAGAGGTAGTCGACCACGGCGGGCTCGCGCACGACCACCGCGCCCACGCCCCCGGAGGGCCGGACGCGGTCCGGCAGGACGGCGACCTCGCGGTCGAAGACGATGATGCGCTCGGCGACCTGGTCGCTGGTGCGCAGTTGCGATCCGTGGTCCGTCATCTTCGCGAAGTGCGCCTGGATGTACGGGTGGGCGAGGACCGCGTGCGGGTAGAGGGTGCGGACGCGTACGCCCCGCTCGATGACGTCCAGGGTCCGCTGGAGGCCCTCGTCCAGCGCTTCGGGGGGCGGCAGCACCGGATGGGCGGCGAACACCTCGGTGCGGCAGCCGGAGGTGAGCCGGCCCAACTCGGCCTGGACGGCGGGCAGTCCGGTGAGCACGTCGACCGAGGTGCCGCCCCGGTCGACGTGCCGGGCCTCGATGTAGGTGGGGTTGAGGGTGAGCAGATGGGAGCGGATCTGCTCGATGGATCGCCGGTGGAGCTGCACCTGTGCCTCGATGGGGCCGGTCAGATGGGCCGCGGCCACCTCGGGGCTGCTGGGTATCAGCGCGCCGTCCTGCGGGGAGAGCCGGAGCAGGTGCATCCGGAGCAGGTCGCTCACCCCGGCGGCGACCTCGGCCCCGTCCAGGCCGGTCTCCGCCGTGAGCGCCGCGACATGTGCCTGGCCGTTGCGCAGAACCCGCTCGTAAAGCAGCTGGTGGATCTCGGTGAGCTCGGGGAGGGTATCGGACAGGGGGCCCACCTGACGTATTTCAACAGGGTGTTGAGGGATTGCTGGAATGAATCCCTCCGGTTTATCGGCAGGAAAGCGCTCCGCCACTTCGTGGTCAGTGCGTTCTGTCCGATTCTTGCCCACTTGTTCGTTCCTGTCCGGGTGGGAGGTTCCTGCCTGCAACTTGATGACACCGGCGGTATCTGGTGCGCAGCCTACTCGCGGCCGCAGGATTACTCCCGCCGCACCCCGGCAGAACATCGAGCGCCCTGCCGTGACCTGGCAGGGGCACCTCAGGAGAATGACGTGCAGTTCGTGGAAACATTCACGCGATCCCTTGTTGTCATCGGTTTTTCCGCAGCGGTTTCCGTGGGGATCACCCAAGCCGCCCAGGACGAGTTCCCGGCCCGTTCGACGGCCGCCGTACGGTCGGCCGTGACGATCGCGGGCACGACACAGCCCGCGGTCGGCCCGCAGCCCGACATCATCTGGCACTGAGTTCCGGCATCGCGCGAACGGGCCTCCCGGACGGTGTGCCGTAACCGCCCGGGGGCCCGCGCGATCGCCCCATCGGCCTTCTGTCGCCTGCCACTTCGGGGACCCGGCGCGGACGTCCGCGCCGGGCCGCAGGCCGGCCCGCCCCCAGTACTCCATCGACGCCCAAGGGGTCCGTCATGCCGTTCGTCAAGTACGCGGAACTTATCGACAGTTACGCGCGTGGATCGAGCGAGAAGGTCATCCACCACTGCTGCATTCGCTGTGGGAAGGAGAGCGACGATCCGACGCTCAACCGTTGCCCCGAGTGCTCCGGGGCCATGGACGCCATCTACGACCTCGATTACGCCGCACAGGCCGAGTGGGAGGATTCTCCCAATCCGCTCCTGCGCTATTTCCCGCTCATTCCGGTGCGGGACCCGAAGAATGTCGTGTGGCTGGGCGACGGAAACTCGCCCTGCATTCAGTCGCACAAGCTCGGTGCGGAGATAGGCCTTCCCGGCCTCTTCCTGAAGGACGAGTCCTTCAATCCGACCCGCTCGACCAAGGACCGCATCGCCTCCATGGGCATTTCGCGGTTCGGGGAGCTCGGAATCAGGAAGCTCGCCCTCGCCTCGACGGGAAACAGCTCGACCTCCTACGGCCGCGCCGTCCAGATCGTGCCCGGCTTCGAGGCCCACATCTTCGCCGGCCGGGCGTTCGTGCACCGCCTCAACTACGGCGACCACCCGCGGGTCAAGACGTACGCCATCGACGGCGAGTTCGCCACCGCGGGCAACGCCGCCCAGCGCTACGCCGAGGAGAACGGCCTCTTCTCCGAGGGCGGCTTCTTCAGCCTCTCCCGGCGCGAGGGCCTCAAGCTGGCCTACCTGGAGGCCTTCGACGCCATGCCGGCCACCCCGGACTACGTCTTCCAGGCGGTCAGCAGCGGCATGGGCCTGCTCGGCGCGTACAAGGGCGCCCTCGAGTACCTCAGGCTCGGCCGGCTCTCCAAGCTGCCCCGCTTCGTCGCCGTGCAGCAGGCCAGCTGCGCCCCCATGGTCCACGCGTACGCCGAGGACTCCGAGACCATCCAGGACCGGCACATCGTCAGGAACCCCAAGGGACCGGCGTACGCCATCCTGCGCGGCAACCCCACCCCCAGCTACCCCTACATCCGCGATGTGGCGAAGGAGTCGGGCGGTGACATCCGGGCCGTGACCACCGAGGAGATCGAGCACGCCAAGGACCTGCTGCGCACCGTCGAGGGCATCGAGGTCTGCCACGCCGCGGCCGCCGCCTTCGCCGGAGTGATCGCGGCCGTCGCCGACGGCCGGGTGCCCTCCGACGCCAACGTCCTGGTCAACCTGACCGGCGGGGTGCGCCCGCACCTCCCGTCCCCCTCGCGGGTCATCGACTTCGAGATCGCCGAGGCCGACCTGTGAGCCTGCCCTCCACCCCCGTGACCGCGACCCCCGCCCCGACGGCGCCGACCGTCGCCGAAGCCGCCGTCGACGAACTCGCCCGCGCCGGCGTCCAGCACGTCTTCGGCTTCCCCGGCGAGACCTCCCTCCCGCTCTACGTCGCCCTCCAGCAGCGCCCCGAGGTCGACCACGTGCTGGCCCGCTGCCCGCGCTGCGCCGGCTACATGGCCGAGGCCTACGCCCGGATCTCGGGTCGGGTCGGCGTGTGCGACGCGCCCGGCGGCATCGGATCGCCCTGGACCACCCCCGCCCTCCTGGAGGCGCGCAACAGCTCCACCCCCCTGGTCTTCCTGGCCAGCGGCATGGCGCGGCGCAAGGAGGACCGCTGGGCCACCGGCGAGGTCGACCAGCAGGCGCTGTTCGGCCCCGTCACCAAGAAGACCGTCCGGCTGGCCGGCGCCGAGCGCACCCGCGAGGAGGTGGCCGGCGCGCTGTCCGCGGCCGCGACCCCCCGCACCGGACCCGTACTCCTGGAATTCCCCGCCGACAGCCTCGACCTGCCCGTCCACGGCGGTCCGAGCCCGGCGTCCGCGTCCTGGGGCTGCGCCTACCCGCAGGTACGGGCCTACCCCGACCCCGCGCTCGTCACCGCCGCGGCCGACGCCGTGCGCAGCGCCCGCCAGACCGTCGTGGTCGCCGGCGGCGGCGTCCACCTCTCCGGCGCCGTCGAGGAGCTGCGTGCCCTGTCCCGGGAGACCGGACTGCCCGTGGCCACCACGCTCAACGGCAAGGGCGCGGTCGACGAGGACGACGTCCACTCGCTCGGCGTCACCGGCGCCAAGGGACTCGAAGTCGCCAACCGCTACGTGCACGAAGCCGATTGCGTGATAGTCCTCGGCAGTAAGCTCGGCGACAAGTCCTCCGACGGCTACAGCTGGCCCGAGCCCCACCAGACCCTGGTCAACGTCAGCGACGACGCGGCCGAGCTGGTCCGCGGCGCCCGCGGCGGCATCGTCGTGCAGTCCGACGTCCGCGCCTTCTGCGAGGCGCTCCGGCGGGAGCTGGACGGCTTCCGCTACACGGGGCCGGCCGTCCACCGCGCGGAGCCGCGCTGGGACACCGGCCTGACCGACACCCTGTGCCGGATGCTCACCGACGCGCTGCCCGAGGACGGCATCCTCGTCGCCGACGCCAGCGTCTCCAGCGGCTGGGCCGGCGCCGCCGTCCGGCTGCGCGGCGGCACCCGCAGGCTGCTCACCCCGCGCGGCACCGGCAGCCTCGGCTACGCCCTGCCGGCCGCCATCGGCGCCTCCGTCGCCCGCCCCGGCGCCCGGGTCGTCGCCATCGGCGGCGACGGCGGACTGTCCATGGCCATGCACGAGATGGAGACCGCGGCCCGGCTCGGCCTGCCGATCGTCTACTTCCTGCTGAACAACGAGCGCCTCGGCCTCATCGACCGGCACGCCACCGACCTGCTCGGCGGCGACCCGGTGAGCTCCTCGTTCACCTCCGTCGACTGGCAGTCGGTCGCCGCCTCCTTCGGATGGCGCTCGCACCGCGTCACCGACACCGACGCGCTCAAGAGCGCCTGGGACGAGATCCTCGCCCCGGCCGACGGCCAGGCCCGGCCCACGCTCGTCGAGTGCATCGTCCCCGCCACCGAGATGGCCCCCGACTTCCTGCTCACCCTCAAGAGGAACTGAACCGACATGAGCGTCCTGATCCTGCACACCAGCAACGCCAGCCGCAAGCGGCACTTCGCCCGCGCCCGCCTGCACGGGGAGCGCCTGCTCCTCATCGTCAAGAACCCCACCTGGGAGCCCGAGTTCGTCGACCGGGTCGTCGCCGCCGACACCAGCAGCATCGAGGACACCGTCGCCGCGGCCCTCGAACTCGCCGCCTCCGAGACCGAGAAGATCGACGCGGTCGTCGCCTTCGTCGAGCACAGCGTGCCCGCCGCGGCCGCGGTCGCCGCCGCCCTCGGCGTCCCGTTCATCTCCGAGAAGACCGCGCACATCGCCCGCAACAAGTTCGAGATGCGCACCGAGTTCGCCCGCCACGGCGACGTCCCCGGCCCCGGCTTCGGTCTCGCCCACACCCTCGACGAGGCCCGCAAGCTGGCCACCGACATCGGCTACCCGCTGGTCATGAAGCCGCTCATCGGCGGCGGCAGCATGTACGTCCGCCGGGTCGACGACGAGACCGAGCTCGACGAGCACTTCGAGCTGATCCGCTCCGGCTCCTGGGACGGCTTCGACTACGACCCGCTGTACCGCGCCGACCGCGAGAAGTACGGCGCCGCGCTGCTCCTGGAGGGCTACATCCAGGGCGACGAGATCAGCGTCGAGTCCATCGTGCGGGACGGCGTCACCCACGTCGTCGCCATCCACGACAAGCCGCTGCCGATGGAGGGCCCCTTCTTCGAGGAGGTCTTCTACTGCACCCCCACCCGGCTCTCCCCCGAACTCCAGGCCCGCATCAAGGAACTGACGGCCAACGCGCACGACGCCCTGAACATCCACACCGGCGCCACGCACACCGAGTTCCGCATCACCGCCGACGGCGAGCCGGTCATCCTGGAGACCGCCGCCCGGCTCGGCGGCGGCCCCATCTACCGCTCGGTGCTCACCAGCACCGGAGTGGACATGGTCGACGCGGTCCTCGACGTCTCGCTCGGCCGCACCCCGAACCTGGACCCCCCGGGCCCGGCCCGCCCCACCGGCTTCTTCATGTTCTTCGCCGAGAAGGCCGGCGTGATCACCTCGATCAGCGGGGTCGAGGAGGTCCGCGCCTCCGAGGGCGTGGTCGAGGTCGAGCTCTACAAGAGCATCGGCGACGCCGTCCAGGTGCCCCCGCACATCTGGCAGGCGCACGGCCACGTCGTCTTCACCGTGGACGACGCGGCCGACCTCGACGCCCGCTTCGCCGAGCTGCGCGACATGCTGCGGATCGACGTGGCGCCCCAGCAGTGAGGACGGGCACCCGGTCCACCGCCGCGCCGCTGCGACCGTTCCGCGCCCTGCGGTACGGTCCGGCGGCCGGCGGCCCCCCGCACGGACTCCTCAGCCCGCCCGGCGACGGCGTCACCGCCGACCGCGCCACCGCCCTCGCCGCCCATCCCCACGCCTTCCTGCGGCTGGTCCGGCCCGACCTCCTCGAAGGACGGGGCCCCGGCGAACGCCCCGACGACACCGCGCGGCTGCTGCGCGCATGGACCGCCCGCGGGGTGCTCCGCCAGGACGCGGACCCGAGCCTGTACGTCGTCGAACAGCGCACCGGCGACGCGCGCGTGCAGCGGGGCCTGATCGGCGTGCTCGACCTGGCGCACCCCGGCTCCGCCGAGGTCCGCCCGCACGAGGAGGTCGACCCCCACCGGGTGCGGGCCCAGGCCCGCCGCCGCAGGGCCGCGGGCGCGGACCTCGAACCGGTGCTGCTCTGCTTCGACGGCTCCGACGCGGGCCCCGCCGCCGCCCCTTCCACCGAGGCCGGCGCGGCCTGTCTGGACCGGGTGGCGGCGGGCCGGCCGCTCGTCGAGACCTGGGCCGAAGGGTGCCGCATCCGGCTGTGGCGGGTCGACGACCCCGTACGACTGGGCGTGCTGGACGCCTACCTGGCGGGCCGGTCGCTCTGCATCGCCGACGGACACCACCGTTGGGCCGCCGCCGAGGAGCAGTACCGGACCGACCCCACGGGCCCCGGCCGGACCCTGCTCGCCATGGTGGTCGACGTCGGCCGCCACCCGCTCACGTCGTCGGCCATCCACCGGGTGCTGACCGGCGTGCCGGCGGCCGAACTGCTCGCGGCCGCCGGGGAAGCGTCACCGCTCCCTTCCCGACCCGAGCACGCCGTCGACGTGCGCGGCCTGCTGCCGGACCGCGTCCGCGACCCGCTGGCGGCCTACCGGCTCGCCGAACGGCTGATCGCGCGGGTGCGGCCGGACGGCCGGGGCGTGGAGTTCGAAGCCCACCGGGACCGGGCCGTCGCACGGGCCGCGGCCACGTCCGGCACCGCCCTGATCCTGCCGCCGGTCGCCTTCTCGGCGGTACGCGAACGGGCCGCCCGGGGCCTGCTCATGCCCCGCAAGACGACCTCGCTCACCCCCAAGCCGTGGAGCGGTCTGGTGGTCCACCGGCACCACCCCGAATCCACCCCCCACCACCCCGACTGCACCTCCCACCATCCCGAGGAACAGGTATGCGACTGGCGCGAGTCCGAGTCCATCACGACGGCACCGAGCACTACGCGGCCGTCGTAGCCGCGCCGACGGGTCCCGGCGGCCCGGACGGCACCGAGTACGTACTCCTGGAGCAGGACCCCTTCGACGGATCGGCGCAGCCGCTCCGGCAGCCGGACGGCCCCCGGATCCCCGCCCGGTCCGTGACCCTGCTCTCGCCCGTCCCCGCCTCCGCCAAGGCCGTGGGCATCGGCCGCAACTACGCGGGCACCGTCGACGGGCCCGGGGACTCCCCGCTCTTCCTCAAGCCCAGCACCTCGCTGCTCGCCCACGGCGAGCCGATCGTGCAGCCCGCGTTCTCCGACGAGATCGGCTTCGAGGCCGAGCTCGCCGTGGTCATCGGCCGCACCTGCAGCCGTGTGCCGCACGGGCGCGCGCAGGAGTACGTGCTCGGATACACCTGCGCCAACGACGTGACGGCCCGCGACGCCCAGCGCAGCGACGGCCAGTGGACCCGGGCCAAGGGCTTCGACACCTCCTGCCCGATCGGCCCGTGGATCGTGACCGGCATCGACGTCGCCGACCTGGGCATCACCGCCCGGCGCAACGGCGTGGTCGTCCAGCACGGACGCACCTCCCAGATGCTCCTGGAGATCGCCGGACTGATCGAGCGGGTCTCCGCCGCCATGACGCTGAACCCCGGCGACGTGCTCCTGACGGGAACCCCGGTCGGGGCCGGCGGCCTGAGCGTCGGCGACGAGATCGAGGTGGAGATCGAATCCGTCGGCAGGCTGGCCAACCGCGTGGTCGCGATCCGCTGACCGACCGGCCGCCCCACGGGAACGGACGGGGCCCGGCCGACCCGCAAGAACGGACAAGGCAAGGAACGGAACCTGACATGCCCCCCACGACTTCGACCCTCTTCTCCGCCCGCAGCGACGTGACCGCCCACTGGGTGGCCGTCATGCAGCACCGCAGGAACGACCGGGCACTGGTGCCGGCCCCCCTGCGCACCCGCTGCCTGCGGGCCGGGGAGATCCACGAGTTCATCCTCTGCCGCCCCGGTACCGACCCCGCCGAGCCGATGAACGAGGTCTCGTACCTCGGGTTCGCCGAGATCTCCAGGGGCGGCGTCCTGGAGGTCGGCGACGAGCTGTACGCGGGCAACCGCCTCGTCGGAACCATCCACGGCTTCGACGAGATCCACCTGCCCAACCACTACAACATCCTCGTCGCCGTGCCCGAGCTGATCACCGGCGCCGACGCGGGGCTGCGCCCCGGCGAACCACTGACCATGACGGCGGGGGCGGACAAAAAGGACCACACCCCGTGACCGCCACTGCCGCCGCTCCCGCCGTGCCGGTGCGGCGGGCCGTCCTCACGATCTCGGCGACCCGGGTGGTCACCAGCCTCGGTTTCTACCTCAGCATCCCGATGCTCGGCGTGATCGCGCTGCGCAGCGGCACGATGAGCGCCGCCGACGTGGGACTGCTCGTCGCCACGCACGCCCTGTTCCGGCGCGCCTTCAGCATCCCGCTCGGCATCGCCTGCGACCGGTGGGGCGCCCGGCCGATGCTGGTCGGCGGCCTGTGCGCCGAGACGATCGCGTACGGGCTCCTCGCGAGCGGCACCAGCTTCCCGCTGTGGCTCGGCGCCCTCGTCGTCGACGGCCTCGGCGGGGCCGCCTACAACGCCGGAGCCAGACTGCTGCTCGCCCGCGTCGCCCAGGGCAACGCGGCCTCGTCCTTCGCGGGCTTCTACATCGCGACCAACCTGGGCGCGCTGTTCGGCCCGCTCGCCGCCGCGGCCCTGTCGGGCGCCGGCCACCCGGCACTGCCGCTCGCCCTGTCGGCCGGCGCGTACGGGATCAGCACGGTGGCCGGGTTCCTGGTCACCCGCCGGATCGCCGACGAGACCAACCCGGGCGCGCGCTTCGGCAAGGCCGTGCTCGCGCCGCTGCGCCACCGGTCCTTCATGGGCTACTGCGCCAGCACCGTCCCCCTCTGGTTCGGCATCTCCCTGCTGGTCTCGGCGCTTCCCCTGGAGGCCGAGCTGCGGGGCCTGAGCGCCTACGACGTGGCCGTGGTCAACGCCCTGAACGCCCTGGTCGTGGTCGCCTTCGGCGGCGTCGTCGGCCGCCGCGCCGACGGCTGGTCGCTGGCGGCCCGGCTGAAGGTGCTGTCCGCCGGGTCGCTGACGATGGCCGCCGGAAGCCTGGTGTGCCTGGTCCCCGGCCGCCCCGGCCTGTACGGGGGGCTGCTCCTGGTCACCGTGGGCGAACTGGCCCTCATCACCGCCGCGGACGTCGTCGCCGTACAGCTGGCGCCGCCCGGCGAGACCGGCGCCTACCTCGGCTACGTCACCTTCGCCTGGGCGGTCGGCGGCGTCGCCGCCGGTGTGCTGGCAGGCCGGCTGCTCGATGTCCCCGGCTCGGGCACTACTCTGTTCTGGCTGATCAGCACGGCCCTCGGCCTGACGGGCGCGGCCGCGCTGCTGCGCCGGTCGATGCGCGTCGGGGGAGCCGCCCATGGAACTGCCTGAGGACTGCGCGGGCGTCCTCCTGGACATCGACGACACACTGATCGACTTCAGCGAGGCGAGCCCGTCCGCGCTCGCCCACGTCCTGGGCCCCGACGCGGACTTCGCGGAGTGGATGGAGCTCACCGAGCACCTCTACCCCCGGTTCACGGCGGGCGCCATCGACTACCGGGAGCTGGAGCGCCGACGGCTGGCCGCCCTACTCACCCGGATGGGACGGCCCGTGCCCGACGTGCCGGAGCTCGACGCCGTCGAGGCGCACCGCAGACGCGAGGTCGAGTCCCGGCTCCGGCTCTACCCCGACGTGCTCCCGTTCCTCACCCGGGTCCGCGCGTCAGGGCGCCGCATCGGCGTGCTGTCCAACTCGGACGGCCCGCAACAGCGGCGCAGAATGGACCAGTTGGGTCTGACCCCGTGGCTCGACGCGGTGACGGTCTCCGGCGAGACGGGCATCGCCAAGCCGCGCCGCGAGGCCTTCGCCCTGGCCTGTCGCCGACTGGGCGTCCCGGCCGCGAGGACCGTGCACATCGGCGACAGCCTGGACGCCGACGCGCTCGGCGCCCACGGAGCCGGCCTCGGCGCGGTCTGGCTCCACCGCCCCCACCGGGGCCCGGCACCGGCAGCGCCGGGCCGGGGCATCGCGGTGGTCACCACGCTCGACGCGCTCGTGTGACACGGCCGCGGTCGCTCCGCCCTCTCGTGTGACGCGGCCGTCACCGCCCCCGCCCCTCACCCTTCCCTCCCTTCCTCCCAGGAGCACACCATGCACCTCCTCCTCGTCGGCGCCTGGCCCGAGCTGGCCAACTGCCTGATGGGGCTGCCGGCCCGAGTGACCCTGATGCAGACGCCGGGGACACCCCACAGCCCCTGGCCGGAGCGGCAGACGACCGTCGACTACACCGACACGGCCGAGGCCCTGCGCCACGCGGTGGAGCTGCACGCGGCCGACCCCTTCGACGCCGTGGCCGGCTTCCGCGAGCTGTCGCTGCCCGCCGTCGCCGTGATCGCCGAGGGCCTCGGCATCCCCTGCGTCCCGGGACCCACCACGAGCCTCGGCCACGACAAGGCGGCCGTACGCGACCTGCTGGCGGCGGGCGGCTGCCGCACCGTCCGGCACAGGGTCTGCGCCGACCCCGAGGAGCTTGCGGGGTTCGTCCGGGAGGTGGGCCTCCCGGTGGTGGTGAAACCCGCGTCCGGTGCGGGCAGCGCCGGCGTCCACGCCCTGAAGGAGCCGGGCGACCTGGCGGCGGCCTGGGCCCACGCTGCGGCCGCCGACCAAGGTGCCCTCCTGGCGGAGGAGATGCTCTCGGGCCGGGAGTTCAGCGTGGAGGTCCGCTCGGTGGCGGGCGCCCACGAGGTCGTGGCCGTGACCGAGAAGCACACCACCGGAGCCCCCCACTTCGTGGAGACGGGCCATGTGGTCCCGGCCCGGCTCACCGCCGCCGAGCGGACGGCCGTGGCGGACGAGGCCGCCCTCGCCCTCACGTCCGTCGGCCACCTGGACGGCCCCTCCCACGTGGAGGTCATGCTCACCGCGGGCGGCCCGGCGGTCATCGAGATCAACCGGCGGCTCGGCGGTGACCGCATCTGGGAACTGGTCCAGCTCGCCACCGGCCGCGACCTGATGCGCGAGTCCCTCCTCGACGCGATCGGCGCGGCGTCCGTACCCGCCCCGCACGCCGCTCGCGCCGCCGCGATCCGCTTCGTCCAGGCGCCGCGCGAGACGACCGCCCCGGAGGCTCCGACGGACCTCGACCCGGGCGCGGAGACACCCGAGCTGGTGCGACTGCGCCTGTCCCTTCCCGCCCCCGGGACGCCCGTCCGCCCGATGCGGTCCTCGCACGACCGCCTCGGCTATCTGATCTGCGTCGCCGACACGCCCGACGAGGCGGACAAGGCCGCCGACCGGGCGCTCGCCCGGACCCTGGAACGACTGTTCCCGGAGTAGCCCCCGGCCGGGCCGCCCGCGCGGACACCGGGAACGCGGCTCTCCGCCGTGCCGGACCGGTGCGCCCCCCGCGTGGGGACCTCGCCGCAGTCGTCCCGTCGGACGGGTGAACGCGCCGCGCGACGGCCTCTCCGGCTTTCCGACCCGCACGGCCGCCGGCGCTCCCGGCGGCCTCCCGCATTGCTTCCTCCGCATATCCGTGGATTGCTGGAGTGGAAGCCCCGCGGGGGCGCTCCCCGCCCGGCGCGCCCCCGCGGAAAGGACAGCACGATGGGTTTCGCCGACGATCACCTGATCCCGCTGCTCGACCCCGGGCTCGGCAACAGCGCCTATCTCGTGGACCTGGGCGACGGCCGCGCCCTGGCCGTCGACGCCTGCCGTGACCTGCGCACCCTCGACGCCGCCGCCGAACGGCGCGGCCTGACCGTGGCGTACGCGGCCGACACGCACCTGCACGCGGACTTCCTCTCCGGCGCCCTCCAGCTCCGTCACGACCACGGCGCCGCCGTACTGGCCTCCGCCGCCGGTCACCGCGCCTTCGACCACCAGGGCCTCGCGGACGGCGACGAGGTCGACCTCGGCGGCCTGACGTTGCGGGCCCTGGCCACCCCCGGACACACCGCCGAGCACCTGTCCTTCCTGCTCCTCGACGGCGGCCGGGAGCTCGGCGTGTTCACGGGCGGCTCGCTGATCGTGGACTCCGCCGCCCGCACCGACCTCCTCGGCGCCGACCGTACGGAGGAGCTGGCCCGTGCCCAGTACCACTCGCTGCGCCGGCTGACCGAGCTGCCGGACGGGACCGCCGTCTGGCCCACGCACGGCGCCGGCTCCTTCTGCTCCGCCCCGCCCGGCAACGAGCGCACCTCCACCATCGGCGCCCAGAAGCGGGCGAACCCGCTGCTCGCCGCCCCCGACGAGGACGCCTTCGTACGGCAGCTGGTCGCGGGCCTCGGCACGTACCCCGCCTACTTCGACCGGCTCGCCGAGGCCAACCGGCGCGGCCCCGCCGTCCTGACCGGCACCCCGCTCCTGCCGGAACTCTCCGCCGAGCAGGTCCGCGCCCTCGCGGCGGACGGCGGTCGTGTCGTCGACGTACGCCCGGTCGCCGACTACGCCACCGGCCACATCCAAGGCTCCCTCTCCGACCCGCTGCGAGACCGGTTCGCCACCTGGCTCGGCTGGCTCCTGCCGGACACCGTCCCGCTCGTCTTCGTCACGGGCGAGGGACAGGACCTGAGCGAGATCGTCGGGCAGGCGTACAAGATCGGGTACGAGCGCCTCGCCGGCCGCCTCGCCGGAGGCATGCCCGCCTGGCTCGCCGACGGCAACGAGCAGGCGACCACGGCCTTCGTCACCGCCGACCGGGCGGGCGGGCGGCCGTACCTCGACGTGCGCCAGGCGTCGGAGTTCACCGCCGGCCACGTCCCCGGCGCGATCCACGTCGAACTCGGCGACCTCGACCGTGCCGCCGCCGACGTCCCGGAAGGCGCGCTCGTGGCCTGCGCCCACGGCGAGCGCGCCATGACCGCCGCCGGCCTCCTCGAACGCGCAGGCCGCACCGACGTCGCCGTCCTCGACGGCGGACCGGCCGACTACGCCGCCGCCCACGGCCAGGAGCTCGTCCGGGGCCCGGAAGGCACCCGCCCGTGAAGACCTCCCCGTGGCGGGTGCGTCATCGGGGAAGTCCCGGGTCCCGTGCCCGCCGTCAGGCCGTGCTGTTCTCCGTGCGGGCGGGGATCCGCCCGGCTGCCGCGAGCCGGGACAGCCGCCGGTGTTCCCGGTCGGCCCAGCGCCGGACCCGGTCGGGTTCCAGCGGCGTGCCGTGGCCGACGTGGAGGCTGGTGGGGTTCAGGGCGAGCATCTCCCGCAGGCTGGCGAGGTTGCGCAGCGGGTCGTCGTGGAAGGGAGGGTTGGCGGGACGGCCCCGCACGAGACCGAAGAGGGAGTTGGCGATCAGGTCGCCGGCGACGAGATCCCCCCGGTCGGTGAGGACGGAGATCGATCCGGCGGTGTGTCCGGGGGTGGGCATGATGCGCCCGGTGATCCCGAAGTCCTCCAGGTCGGTCTCGCCGGTCACGAGGACGTCGGGTTCGAGGGGTTCCACCTGGACGTGCAGGTTCTTGTTCCTGGCCGTGAGGCGGCCCATCGGGCCGGTGGGCAGGTACGGCTCGCGGGCCCGGCCGGTGCGGTAGGGACCGAGGTCGGCGACGTGTCCCGCCACGGGCGCTCCGGTCAGGCGGTGGAGTTCGGCGGCGGAGCCGAAGTGGTCGATGTGGCCGTGGGTGATGACGATCAGCGACACGTCGGTGGGGTCCACCCCGTGGGCGGCGACCTGTTCGTAGATCCTTCGGCCGCTGCCGGGCGTTCCCGCGTCGACGATGACGGGTCGGCGGCCCAGCAGCAGGTAGGCGTTGATGTGGTGCCGGCCCATGACCGGGATGGGGACGACCTTGGTTCGGGACACGGTTCTCTCCTGGGGCATGGCTGTCTTCCGCCGCGCGGCGGTTCGCGGGCGGTCGGGGGAGTACTGCGGGTTTCAGCGGAAGCGACGTCGGTACTGGGCGGGGGTGGTTCCGAGGCGGCGCCGGAAGGAGCGGTGCAGGCTCTCCACGGAACCGAGGCCGCTGAGGGCGGCGATCTCGGGCAGGCCGTGGGTGCTGTCCTGGAGCAGCCGCCGGGCGGCCTCCAGCCGGACGGACTCGACGTACGCGGCCGGAGTGGTGCCGGTCCGCGCGCGGAACAGCCGGGAGAAGTGGCGCACGCTCAGGTGCAGCCGCGCGGCCAGGGCGTCGGCGGAGAGGTCCTCGGTGAGGTGCTCACCGATCCACATGCGCAGGTCGTCCAGCCGGTCGCCGGGCGCCGCGGGAGGCGCGAGCGGGGCGCTGAACTGGCTCTGCCCGCCGGCACGTTTGACGTACATGACCATGGTCCGGGCTGTGGCCAGGGCGTGTTCGGGGCCGTGGTCCTCGGTGACCATGGCCAGCGCCATGTCCATCCCCGAGGCGATGCCGGCGCAGGTCCACAGTCGGCCTTCCCTGATGAAGATCGGGTCCGGATCGACGGTGACGAGCGGGTGGTCGGCGGCCAGCCGTGCGGCCGTCCGCCAGTGGGTCGTGGCGGTACGGCCGTCCAGCAGGCCCGCCGCGGCCAGCAGGTGCGCGCCCGAGCAGACGGACCCCAACCGGTGGATGCCGGGGGCCGTTTCGCGCAGCCAGTCGATGATCCCTCGGTCGAGCACCGGCTCCACCTCGTGGTCGTGCACACGGACGGCACCCGATACGAGCAGGGTGTCCACGTCGCCGCCCACCTCGTCCAGGGTCAGGTCGGCCATCAGCCGGATCCCGCCGGCGGTGGTCACCGGCTCGCCCAGGGCTGTCGCGATGCGCACGGTGTAGCCGGGGCGGCCGGTGCCGGCGATCCGTGTGGCGACGGAGAACACCTCGGCCGGGCCGGTGACGTTGAGCAGTTCGACGCTGGGGAAGGCCGCGATGACGACTCTGTGCGGTGGGAGCATGCGCCGATCATTTCGCCCCGCCACGAGGGCCGCAATGACCATGTTCTGTCGGATCCGGACATGACGAAGCGGACCGTGCGCGCGGTGCGAGGGGGCTGGCCGCTCCCCGGAACCGGTCCCGACGCTCGAAGACCACGTACGGACCGGTGCGGACGAGCCCCGTCGAGCCGATCGCGAACGGGTGTCCGCCCGTCCGGTGCGGCTCCGGCACGTGGATGAGATCGCCCGGACGGCGTGCAGGGCCGGGATCGACGAGAGGGCCTCGGCGGGCTGGTGCCGAGGCCCTCGTGCGGTACTGCCGTGAGGGCCTAGCCCACGACCGGGCCGCCGCCGGTGGCGACGTAGACCGAGTCGTAGACCCGGCGCTCGACGCCGGGAGCCGGACCGTCGCTCAGGCCGTTCACCGGACGCGTGCCGTCGCCGAGCAGCATCGTGGACGAGCCGCCGCCGTCCTGGTTGAGGGCGTCCATGACGCCGAGGGCCTTCAGCGGTTCGGTGACCTCCGCGAGGAACCCGCCGTCGGGGTAGTACTGGTCGCGCGGTCCGCTCAGGGTGACCAGGAGGGTGCGGCCCTGGTCGTCCACGCCGAGCGCGGTGCGGGCGTCCCGGCAGAAGTCGGTCTTGGCCTGGGGAGTCGCGGCGGAGAGCTCCTTGCTCAGGCCGTTCTCGTCGTAGAGGCGGCCGCAGCTGCCGTGGGCGTAGCCCGTGGCCCCCGTGGTGCCGTACTTGTTGACGCCGTCGCGCATGAGCAGGGATCCGCCGTCGACGACGTCCACCGTCTCGTCCAGGGGGATCTCCCGCTTGATGCCGTCGGCGTCGAAGCGGTGGTCCCAGAGCTTCTGCGTGACCGTCAGGGCGGCCTTCTTCTGGTGCTGCTGGCGCAGCCAGTCGACCTGGTGGTCCCCGATCGCCTGGAGGACGTACTGGCCCTTGCCGACCGTACGGCCGCCCCGGCCCGGACCGCCCTCGACGATCACGCCGGTCGTGCTGTCCAGCACCACTTCGTACCCGGCCTGGTCGTCGGCGGCGATGTTCTTGTTGACGTCCGGCTTCGGCGTCGTCGTCTTGTAGGAGTAGTTGAACAGCACGAACTCGGTCGGGTCCGGGTAGGCGGTCAGGTCCTTGCCGTAGGCGTCCTTGTACGGGCCCAGTTCGCCGGCGGTGTCGTCGGCGTCGCGCGGGCAGCCCAGGGCGCCGCCGGGGTTCCGGTTGACGTCGTCCACGCGCTGGGCGGCCTCGCCGTACGGCCTGCCCTGTTCCTCCGTCAGGCTGCTGGTCACGCTGATGTCGGTCTCCAGCTTGGTGACGTACGGAACGCCGTACTGGAGCACCACGCTGTGGCGGTTCCTGTCCGGAACGCAGGAGGCTCCCAGCACCTCCCCGTCGCGGACGGCGGCGCCGAAGGTCTGGATGGTCTCCGGCACGGCGTCCGTCGTGTCCGGGGTGCCCTCGTTCATGAAGTAGCTGCCGTTGATCGCCGCGAGGGGGGTCTCGGGCATGGCGGCCGTCATCTCCCGGACGGTCTCGCCGGTTCCCGCCTTCCTGCCGAACGTGCTCTCGATCCGCAGGGCACCCTTGGCGGGGTCGATCCGGACGATGTTCAGCTCACGCGGGTACGTGCGCTGCGCGATCGGCGAGGTCTCCTTGTAGCGGAAGTACTCCACACCGGGCGCGAGCGTCCTGCTGTCCGCGGTCTGGGCGGTCCAGCGCGCCAGCTCGGGGACGGAGAACGGTTCCTCGGCCGCGCTCGTCGGGGCCGAGACGGTGAACAGGAGCACCGAGCTCAGCGCGGTGACGGCGGCCACCAGAGGAGCGCCGCCACGGTGTGCGGTACGGGGTGCGGGGCGGGTCATGACAGGCATTCCTTGTCCGTGGTGGAGTCGGCGTCCGGAGCCCTGAGCCGGTGTGACCGGAAGGACTTGTCGAAGGGGGCCGTGAGCGACGTGCTGTCGCCGGCGTTGACCTTGTACGCCTTGGCGACGGGCTGCCCCGTCTGCGTCCACTCACCCGTCCAGGAGGCGTCGTTGAAGAAGCAGGCGGTCTTCTCGGTGCGGTTCACGACCGAGCGCACGTTGTCCGCCCAGACCCCGACGAGGTAGCCCGCGTGGTCGTTCGCGGTGCCGTACATCCCGCCGCGGCCGTTCGGCTCCTTGAAGATGCACAGCTGCCCGGCGGGGCAGCGCTCGTACCCCGTGAAGCAGGCGCCCTGCGAGGGGGCCAGCTTGTGGGAGGTCACCTGCAGACCGAGCGTCTTCAGGTCGCCGCGGGTGCCCGGCGGGATCGTCTCCACGGCGCCGCCGAGGTAGGTGTTCGCGTACACACAGCCCCAGAAGTGGGTGTTGTTGTACACGGACACGGTCTTGTCGTCCCAGCCCGAGCCGGTGACGGTGGCGGTGCCGTCCAGCGGGAGCCGCAGGCTTTCGCCGGTACCGCCGGCGCCCTGGTAGAGACAGAGGGACGGCTTCTCGCAGTTCTCGTAGTCGGCGTTCGCCGGCAGGGCGAACAGGACCGAGCAGAGGAGGGCGAGGGCTCCCACGACGAGGGAGCCCCGCAGAATATTGATCTTCACGGGCCGCGAGTCTGTCAGGAGGTGCCGACGCGCGGGACGTCAGGGCATGTCGGAAGCCCATGTCACTGTCTGTGCTCTCTCAGGGGGCGGCTACAGCCAGTCCCTCCGCTTGAAGACCACGTACAGACTGACGCACACCACCCCCATCAGGCCGATGGCGAAGGGGTATCCGAGGCCCCAGCGCAGCTCCGGCATGGAGTCGAAGTTCATGCCGTAGATGGTTCCCACGAGCGTGGGGGCGAAGAGGATGGCGGCCCAGGAGGAGATCCGCTTGATCTCCTCGTTCTGTTCGAAGCCCGCTTCCGCCAAGGCGCGCATCTCGGCGTTCTGCTGTTGGGTGACCAGGGTCGCGTTGACCGTGAGGATGTCCGTCAGGGCCTGGCGGAACCCGTCGACGCGTTCGCTGGTGTGGGTGACGTGGTCGGCGACGTCGCGGAGGTAGCGCTGGAGTTCCTCGTCCGTGCCGTACTTGGCGAAGCCGGCCATCAGGGCGTGGAGCATGCCCACGAGGGGGCGGGTGGCGCGCTGGAACTCGACCATTTCGCGGGAGAGTTCGTAGATGCGGCGGGAGACCGCCGGGTCGCCGCCGAAGACCTCCGTCTCGATCTCGTCGATGTCGTTCTGGACGCCCGCCACCACCGGCGCGTAGCCGTCGACCACCGCGTCGAGGATCGCGTACAGGACGGCTTCGGGGCCCAGGGCCAGCAGGTCCGGGTTCTCCTCCATGCGGCGGCGGACGGCCGAGAGGTCCGGGGCGGCGCCGTGCCGGACCGTGATGAGGAAGTCCGGGCCCACGAAGACGTGGAGCTCGCCGAACTCGACCTCCTCCGGGGCGTCGAGGTAGCGGGCGGCGCGCAGGACGACGAAGAGCGTGTCGCCGTACCGCTCCAGCTTGGGACGCTGGTGGGCCTCCCTCGCGTCCTCGACGGCCAGCTCGTGCAGGTCGAACTCGGTCGCCAGGGAGTGGAGTTCCTCCTCGGTCGGGCGCTGGAGCCCGATCCAGGCCATGCCGTCGGGGTGCTCGCGCAGCTGGCGGAAGGTGTCCGCGAGGGTGGTGGGGGAGGAGACCCGGTGACCGTCGCGATAGAGCGTCGACTGCACCACGCTCGGCCGGGCCCCGTCCGGCTGCGCCCCGCTCGGCCCCGTCGCGTCCGGTGCCGCCGAGGGCGGCCGCGTGGACGAGGTCTCGGACGGCGGTTCCGCGCGGCGGCGCCAGGCCGCGCGGGGGCGGCGGTCGGACATCGTCGCTCACCTCCTCCTCGGTCGGTGGCCTCGGCGGGTCTGCGGGTCTGGGGCGCGGCTGCGGATGGAGGGCGGGATGCGGACGAGAGTAGGATATATGGGGTGAAACCTTTCCGTCAGGATCTCGCCGGTCCGCATGGAGGACAGTAGCTGTCCGCAACTGTCGATAGCGTGCCGACCATGGCCCCCAAGACGCCCCATCCCGTGCTCGGTCCCCGCGCCCTGAACCGCGCCACCCTCGACCGGCAGCTGCTCCTGCGCCCCGCCCCGCTCGGCGTCGAGGAGGCCGTCGCGCGTCTCGTCGGTCTCCAGGCCCAGAACACCAAGCCCCCGTACTATGCGCTCGCCGCCCGCCTCGACGGCTTCCGGCCCGAGGACCTGTCCGCCCTGATGGAGTCCCGGAAGGTCGCCCGGATCGTCTCGCTGCGGTCCACCGTCCACACCCACACCGCCCGCGACGCCGTCGGCCTGCGCCGGCTCGTCCAGGCCGGGGCCATCGACCGTGAGCTGAAGATGTTCCGCAAGGGGCTCGACGGCGTCGACCTCGACCGGCTCGCCTCCCTGGCGACCGCCTACGTCGAGGAGCGGCCCCGCACCCCCAAGGAGCTGCGGGAGCGACTGCTCCGGGAGTGGCCGCAGGCCGATCCGCAGGCGCTGACCATCGCAGCCCGCTGCCTGCTCCTGATGGTGCAGGTCACCCCGCGCGGTCTGTGGGGGCGCAGCGGGCAGGTCGCGCTCACCACCGTCCGTACGTGGTTCGACGGGCCCGAGGACGACACCGCCGACCTCGACGAGACCGTACGGCGCTACCTCGGCGCCTTCGGTCCCGCCTCCGTCAAGGACATGCAGACCTGGTGCGGTCTCACCCGTCTCCGCCCGGCCTTCGAGCGGCTGCGGTCCGAGCTGCTCGTCTTCCGGGACGAGCGGGGCACCGAGCTCTTCGACCTCCCCGACGCGCCCCGTCCGGACGAGGACACCCCGGTGCCGCCCCGCTTCCTGCCCGAGTTCGACAACCTGCTCCTCTCGCACGCCGACCGCACCCGCGTCGTCCCCGCCGAGCACCACGGCCGCACCTGGACCGGCAACCAGGCGCACCGCGCGTTCCTCGTCGACGGGTTCCTTGCCGGGATCTGGCACCTCGACGAGGCGAAGGACCGCACGACGCTCACCATCGAGCCCTTCGCGCCCCTGCCGCGCGCCACGCGGGCCGCGCTCGACGCCGAGGCCGAGCGGACCCTCCGGCTCATGACACCTCCCGGCACCCCGTACGACATCGTCCACGCGGAGGCCTGACGGGCGGTCGGAACGCCGGGGCGTGCGACCGGGGCCGCGTCGGAGGGCGGCGTGCGCCGGAACCCTGCCGTACGGGGAGCACGAACCACCCTGCCGGCCCCTGTGGGCTACGAGACGCTCGACGGGGCGATGGTCCTCATCGACGAGACCGGACGCTTCTTCCTCATGCACCACACCGACCCCTCCTTTCTGGGAGCGGCCGCGTACGAGGTCATCAGCTGTCTGCTGCGCGGCCCCCGGACCGGCAAGCCGCCCCCTACGGCAGCACCCCCGCCCGCCGGGCCGCCACCACCGCCTCCAGGCGCGTGTGGGCGCCCAGCTTGCGCATCGCCGAGCGGAGGTAGCCCTTCACCGTCTCCGGGCGCAGACCGAGGCGCTCCGCCGCCGTCGCGTTCGTCGCACCGGAGGCGACCGCCGCGAGGACGTCCGTCTCGCGGGGCGTGAGTGCCACGCCCGGCACCGGCGAGGGGGACGCGGCGGCCGTCTCCAGGCGCCCGCACACCCCGAGCAGGCGCGCCCGCAGCTCCGGGTCCAGGACCTTCGGCGCGAGCTCGCGCAGCTCCCCGTACGCCTGGCGGACCTCCTCCCAGGACGGCCCGGGCGCCGGGGGCGCGAGCAGCTGCCGCACCTCGTCCCGTACCGCGAGGGCCTGCTCGACGTCACGGGCCGCCGCCATCGCCGCGTCGAAGACGCGCTCGCCGATCGGGAGGGACTCGCGCAGCGCCCCGTACAGCACGCCGCGCACCTTGCGCCGCACGACGACGGGGACGGCGATCACCGCGCGCAGGCCCTCCGCCGAGACCGGGACGTCGTACTCGTGGGTGATGTGCCGCGACGACGGGTAGTCCGTGACCGCGCACGGCCGGGAGAGGGCCAGACACTTTCCGCCGAGGCCCGAGCCGGCCGAGACCGTCAGGCCGCGCAGCGCGGGCGTGACGGCCCCGCTCAGCTCGGCGATCCGCATCGCGCGGCCCTCCTGGAGCAGTCCGCCGAAGACGACGGGCAGCCCGCTGGCGCGCCTCAGCCGCAGCAGCGCCGTACGCAACTCCACCGCTTCCACCATCTCGGGCACGGAACCACTCCTTCACCCCCGAACGGGGGTAGTGAGACCTGGGTCACCGATTACACGATGTCCGGGACAGTCCCGCAACGAGGAGGACACATGACGGCCACGAGCGCGACCGGTGCGACGGAGGGGTTCCGGGCCGCCCGGGACTTCCTGCTGCGGCATCGCGAGGACTACGAGACGGCCTACGAGGGCTTCGCCTGGCCCCGTCCCGACCGTTTCAACTGGGCGCTCGAATGGTTCGACGTCATCGCACGGGACAACGACCGGACCGCGCTGCACATCGTCGAGGAGGACGGCTCCGAGACGAAGGTGTCCTTCGCCGAGATGTCCGCCCGCTCCAACAGGGTCGCGAACTGGCTCCGCGCCCAGGGCGTGCGCGCCGGCGACCGGATCATCCTGATGCTCGGCAACCAGGTCGAGCTGTGGGAGACCGTGCTCGCCGCGATGAAGCTGCGGGCCGTCCTCATCCCCGCCACCCCGCTCCTCGGCCCCGCCGACCTGCGCGACCGCGTCGACCGGGGCCGCGCCCGGCACGTCGTCGTGCGCGCCGAGGACACCGCCAAGTTCGACGACGTCCCCGGGGAGTACACCCGGATCGCGGTCGGCGGCGGCGGGGTGGACTGGCTGGGGTACGAGCTGGCCGCCGAGGAGTCGGACGTCTTCGAGCCCGACGGCGTCACCCTCGCCGACGACACCCTGATGCTGTACTTCACCTCCGGCACGACCGCCCGCCCCAAGCTGGTCGAGCACACCCACACCTCGTACCCCGTCGGGCACCTCTCGACGATGTACTGGATCGGCCTCAAGCCCGGCGACGTGCACCTCAACATCTCCTCGCCGGGTTGGGCGAAGCACGCCTGGTCCAACCTCTTCGCCCCGTGGAACGCCGAGGCGACCGTCTTCATCCACAACTACACCCGCTTCGACCCGGCCCGGCTCATGGACGAGATGGAGCGCAACCGCGTCACCAGCTTCTGCGCCCCGCCGACCGTGTGGCGGATGCTGATCCAGGCCGACCTGGGCCAGCTGAAGACCCCGCCGCGCGAGGTCGTCGCCGCCGGCGAGCCGCTCAACCCCGAGGTCATCGAATCGGTGCGGCGCGCCTGGGGCGTCACCATCCGGGACGGCTTCGGCCAGACCGAGACCGCCGTCCAGGTGTCCAACAGCCCCGGCCAGCGGCTCAAGGAGGGCTCCATGGGGCGCCCCAGCCCCGGCTTCCGGGTCACCCTCGTCGACCCGGTGAGCGGCCGGCCGGACGTCGAGGAGGGCGAGATCTGCCTCGACCTCTCCGCCCGCCCGGTGGGCCTGATGACCGGCTACCACGGCGACCCGGAGCGCACGGCGGAGGCGATGGAGGGCGGCTACTACCGCACCGGCGACATCGGCTCCCGGGACGAAGACGGATATATCACCTATATCGGTCGCGCCGACGACGTATTCAAGGCGAGTGATTACAAGATCAGCCCCTTCGAGCTGGAGAGCGCGCTCCTGGAGCACGAGGCCGTCGCCGAGGCGGCCGTCGTCCCCGCGCCCGATCCGCTGCGGCTCGCCGTCCCCAAGGCGTACGTCGTCCTCGCGGCGGGCTGGGAGCCGGGCGAGGAGACCGCGAAGGCCCTCTTCGCCCACTCGCGCGCGGTCCTCGCCCCGTACAAGCGGATCCGGCGCATCGAGTTCGCCGAGCTGCCCAAGACCGTCTCCGGCAAGATTCGCCGCGTCGAACTGCGCCGGCTGACGGCGGAGGGCGGCGGCAAGGAGTACGTGGAAGGGGACCTCGCGTGACCGGCCCGACGGAGAGCACCACGGAACTCTCGTACGCGCACGGGGTGTCGGAGACGCCGCTCCTCGGCGACACCATCGGCGCCAACCTCGACCGGGCCGTCGCCGCCTGGCCCGACCGCGAGGCCCTCGTCGACGTCCCCACCGGGCGCCGCTGGACGTACGCGCGGTTCGGCGCGGACGTCGACCGGCTGGCCGACTCCCTGCTCGGCAGCGGTGTCCGCAAGGGCGACCGGGTCGGGATCTGGGCGGTGAACTGCGCCGAGTGGGTGCTCGTCCAGTACGCGACCGCCCGCATCGGCGCCATCATGGTCAACATCAACCCGGCTTATCGCGCCCACGAGTTGGCGTACGTGCTCAAGCAGGCCGGCATCTCCCTGCTCTTCGCCTCGCTCGCCCACAAGACGAGCGACTACCGCGCCATGGTCGAGCAGGTGCGCGGCGAATGCCCGGAGTTGCGCGAGGCGGTCTACTTCGGCGACCCGAGCTGGGACGCGCTGCTCGCCCGGACGGCCGGGGAGCTGCGCCCGGAGCCGCTCTCCTGCGACGAGCCCGTCAACATCCAGTACACCTCGGGGACGACGGGCTTCCCGAAGGGCGCCACGCTCTCCCACCACAACATCCTCAACAACGGTTACTTCGTGGGCGAGATGATCGCCTACGGCGAGCAGGACAGAATCTGCATTCCTGTCCCGTTCTATCACTGTTTCGGCATGGTCATGGGAAACCTCGCGGCCACCTCGCACGGCGCCTGCATGGTCATTCCGGCCGCCTCCTTCGACCCCGCCGCCACCCTCCGGGCGGTCCAGGAGGAGCGCTGCACCTCGCTGTACGGGGTGCCGACGATGTTCATCGCCGAGCTCAACCTGCCCGACTTCGCCGACTACGACCTCTCCACGCTCCGCACCGGGATCATGGCGGGCTCGCCGTGCCCGGTCGAGGTGATGAAGCGGGTCGTCGCCGAGATGAACATGGCGGAGGTGTCGATCTGCTACGGCATGACCGAGACCTCGCCCGTCTCCACCCAGACCCGCCGCGACGACGACCTGGAGCGGCGCACCGGCACCGTCGGCCGGGTCATGCCGCACGTCGAGGTGAAGGTCGTCGACCCGGCGACCGGGCTGACCGTCGAGCGCGGCGCGGCGGGGGAGCTGTGCACCCGCGGCTACAGCGTGATGCTCGGCTACTGGGACGAGCCGGAGAAGACCGCCGAGGCGATCGACCCCGGCCGCTGGATGCACACCGGGGACCTCGCGGTCATGCGGGACGACGGCTACGTGCAGATCGTCGGCCGCATCAAGGACATGATCATCCGGGGCGGGGAGAACGTGTACCCGCGCGAGATCGAGGAGTTCCTCTACGGGCACCCCAAGATCGCGGACGTCCAGGTCGTCGGCGTCCCCGACGAGCGGTACGGCGAGGAGATCCTGGCCTGCGTGATCCCGCGCGACCCCGCCGACCCGCCCACCCTGGACGAGGTCACCGCCTTCTGCCGAGACCGGCTCGCCCACTACAAGATCCCGCGCAGGATGGAGATCCTCACCGAGTTCCCGATGACGGTGAGCGGGAAGGTGAGGAAGGTGGAGCTCAGGAAGAAGTACGGGGAAGGGGCCTGAAGGCCTGCCCGGTGACCTCCCGGCGCATGCAGACGCGGGGCCAGAGCGACAGGCCGTGGGCCGCCTCGGCGCGGCTGATGGCGCGCAGGCCCTCCGTCAGCGCCGGGTCGGAGTCGGCGAGCGGGCGGAAGCCGAGCCGCGCGTAGTACGGGGCGTTCCACGGGACCTCGGCGAAGGTCGTCAGCGTCAGGGCCGCCAGGCCCTGCTCCTCCGCGGCCGCCGCCAGATGCTCGATCAGCGCCCGGCCGACGCCCCGGCGGGCGGCGTCCGGGTGCACCGACACCTGCTCGATGTGGGCGGCGCCGTCGACCGTGTCCGTGAGCAGGTACGCGACCGGGCGGTCGGCGGCGTCCACCGCCACCCACGCCCGGCCCGCACGGCGGTAGGTCTCCAGGACGTCCAGGGGCAGCGGGTCGTCGTCGGCGATCGCCGCCATGCCGAGGGCGCGGAACGGCTCGCCCGCCGCCCGTTCGATGTCCTGGAGCAGCGGGAGTTCGGCCGGAGCGGCCGCTCTGATGCGCATACGACAGTATGGCGCGGCCTCAGCGCGGGGCGCCGCCCGCGCCCGGACGTCCCTCCGGCGGCGGCTGGTTCCGGTCCTCCTCCCGGGGGCGGTCGAGCAGGCCGCCGTCGCGCGAGAAGCGCGGCAGGAACAGGGCCAGGGCCGGATCGCCGTACAGCGCCACGTACAGCTGGACGAGCCACCCGTCCGTCACCTCGCGCCGGTGCGCCGGCAGCGGATACCGCTCCCGCAGGTCGGCGAGGAGCCTCCGCGCCGCCCCGGTCGTGTCCGGCAGCCGCAGCAGCGCCGGCGCCACGAGGACCGGCGGCACCCCGGCCGCGAGCGCCACCGCGAGGTCCGCCCCGGACGCCCCGGCCGCGAACGGTCCGGCCACCACCGTCACCGGGACGCACCCCAGCAGCGCGCGGGCGGTCCACAGCCGCGCCGGCGGCCGCAGCAGCCCGGCGCCGCACAGTTCGCCGCGCAGCGCGTCCACGGCCCGCCG
>NZ_JBEXSZ010000053.1:0-47625 GCF_040613865.1 Streptomyces sp. NPDC006197
GCCGTGGACGCGCTGCGCGGCGAACTGTGCGGCGCCGGGCTGCTGCGGCCGCCGGCGCGGCTGTGGACCGCCCGCCCGGGCCGGTCCTCCGGCGGCGCGGCCCGCCCGGGTCACGCCCCCGGCGGCGCGGCGCAGAAGAACCAGGCTCCCGCCGGGACCGCGCGCTCGGGCCCCACCCCCGGAGGGACCGGCGGGACCGGGCTCGTCGGGCTCGACGAGCGGGTGCGGCTCGCGGGCGGGTCGCTGGCGCACCGGGTCACCGGGGACGGCGGTTTCGTCCTGGAGGCCGTCCTGCCGCGAAGCGCCCCGGCGCCGCTGCCGGCCGCGCCGCGATCCGCGCGGGAGCTGGACCGGGCCCGCCGCGAGGTCCGCAAGGGCCTCGCGCGGGCGATCTGGATCCCGCTCGCGCTCCTCGCCGGTCTCGGCCTGCTGATGGTGGGCGTCGCCCTGTGGACGCAGGCCCGGTCGTACCTGGAACCGGAGGACTACGCCCGGATGCGGGTGGGGCAGTCGCCCGCGGAGATCGCCGAGCTCTCCGACGGGCTGCCCGACCGTCCGCTGGACGGCCGGCCGCAGCGCGCCCCGGCGGAGCCGCCCGGCATGGACGAGTGCCGGTACTACCGGTCCACGATGCTGGCCGCGATCCCGGTGTACCGGCTGTGCTTCGTCGACGGGCACCTCGCCGACAAGGCGAAGGTCCCGTAAGGGCTCCGGCTACCTCAGGAGCACCCCCGCCCCCTCCCCCGTCGTCTCCGACGGCAGCGCCGCGAGGCCGAGTTCGGCCGGCCGGGCGAGCAGCGGATGGGCGGGCAGGACGCGGACCGTGCAGCCGAAGGAGCCCGTCCGGTCGAGCTCCAGGGTGCCCTCGTAGGGCAGCCGTCCCTCCAGGTCGGGGCCGCCCGCCGGCTTGAGGGTGACGGTCCGGGTGGCGGCGAGGGTGTCGTCGGCGTCGACGCGGCCGGTGACGGCCTGGACCTCGACGTCGTCGGGGCCGAGCGTGCCGAGCGCCACCCGGACCCGGACGACGGGCGTGGCGCCCAGCTCCGCGTCGGTGAGGTCGTCCGCGAGGCCGTCGCCGACCTCGACGTGGTCGACGGCCACCCTGGGCCAGGCCTCCCGGACCCGGGCCTTCCAGGCGGCGAGGTCCCGCGCCCGGGCCGGGGTGAGGGCCCGGCGGGCGCCGGCGGCGGGCACGTACAGCTTCTCGACGTACTCGCGGACCATCCGGTCGGCGAGGACCTTCGGGCCGAGGTCGGCGAGGGTGCGCCGGACCATGGCCGTCCAGGCGGCCGGCACCCCGTCGGGGCCCCGGTCGTAGAAGCGGGGGGCGACCCGGCGCTCGATCAGCTCGTAGAGGGCGGCGGCCTCCAGGTCGTCGCGGCGGTCCTCGTCGGCGGCGGCCGCGCCGTCGGCGGTGGGGATGGCCCAGCCGAACTCGGGCCGGAACCACTCGTCCCACCAGCCGTCGAGGACGGAGAGGTTGAGGCAGCCGTTGAGGGCGGCCTTCATGCCGCTGGTGCCGCAGGCCTCCAGGGGGCGCAGCGGGTTGTTGAGCCAGACGTCGCAGCCGGGGTAGAGGCCGCGGGCCATCTCCATGCCGTAGTCGGGCAGGAAGACGATCCGGTGCCGGACGCGGGGGTCGTCGGCGAAGCGGACGAGTTCCTGCACGAGCCGCTTCCCGCCGTCGTCGGCGGGGTGGGCCTTGCCGGCGACGACGAGCTGCACGGGCCGCTCGGGGTGGAGGAGGAGGGCCCGCAGCCGGTCCTTGTCCCGGAGCATCAGGGTGAGCCGCTTGTACGAGGGGACGCGGCGGGCGAAGCCGATGGTGAGGACGTCGGGGTCGAGGACGGACTCGGTCCAGCCGAGTTCGGCGGCGGCCGCGCCGCGCTGCCGCCAGGAGGCCCGCAACCGTTCCCGCACGTCGGCCACGAGCCGTTCGCGGAGGGTGCGGCGCAGCTCCCACAGCTCGCGGTCGCTCGCGTCCGGGTCGAGCCGGGCCACTTCGGGGGCGACCCAGGTGGGGGCGTGGACGCCGTTGGTGATGGAGGTGATCGGCACCTCGTCGGCGTCGAAGCCCGGCCAGAGCCCGGCGAACATGGAGCGGCTGACGGCGCCGTGGAGGGTGGAGACGCCGTTGGCGCGCTGGGCGAGGCGCAGGCCCATGGCGGCCATGTTGAAGACGTCGGGTTCGCCGCCGAGCGGGGTCTCGTCGCCGAGGGCGAGGATCCGGCCGAGGTCGACGCCGGGGAGGGCGCCGTCGTCGCCGAGGTGGCGGGCGACGAGGGCCCGGTCGAAGCGGTCGATGCCGGCCGGGACGGGGGTGTGGGTGGTGAAGACGGTCCCGGCCCGGACGGTCTCCAGGGCGCTGTCGAAGTCGAGTCCCTCGCCCTGGAGTTCGCGGACGCGTTCGAGGCCGAGGAAGCCGGCGTGGCCCTCGTTGGTGTGGAAGACCTCGGGGGCGGGGTGGCCGGTGAGCCGGGTGTAGGTGCGGACGGCGCGGACGCCGCCGATGCCGAGGAGCATCTCCTGGAGGAGCCGGTGCTCGCTGCCGCCGCCGTACAGCCGGTCGGTGACGCTCCGTTCGCCGGGGGCGTTCTCCTCGACGTCGGAGTCGAGCATGAGGAGCGGGACGCGGCCGGCCCGGGCGATCCACAGGTGGGCGTGGAGGCTGCGGCCGCCGGGCAGGGCGAGGGTGATCCGGGCGGGGGTGCCGTCGGCCTCGCGGAGCAGGGTGACCGGCAGTTCGCCGGGGTCGAGGACGGGGTACTGCTCCTGCTGCCAGCCGTCCCGGCCGAGGGACTGCCGGAAGTAGCCGTGCCGGTAGAGCAGGCCGACGCCGATCAGCGGGACGCCGAGGTCGCTCGCGGACTTGAGGTGGTCGCCGGCGAGGATGCCGAGGCCGCCGGAGTACTGGGGCAGGGCGGCGGCGACGCCGAACTCGGGTGAGAAGTAGGCGACGGCGGCCGGGGCGTCGCCGGGCCGGCCCTGGTACCAGCGGGGGGCGTGCAGATAGTGGTCGAGGTCCTCGGCCGCGGCGCGCAGCCGGGCCAGGAAGTCCTGGTCGGCGGCGAGCGCGTCGAGTCGGGGCGCTTCGAGGGCGCCGAGGACCCGGACGGGGTCGGCGCCGGTCAGCCCCTCGGGGGCGAGGGAGTCGAAGAGCGCGCGGGTGGGCTCGTGCCAGGACCAGCGCAGGTTGTGCGCGAGGTCGGCGAGGGGTCGAAGGGTGTCGGGGAGGACGGGACGCACGGTGAATCGACGGATTGCCTTCACGTTGTCCACCTTCGCAGGCGAGTACGGAGCGGAGCGGGCGCACCACGCTGTGCGTCCGGCGTGCCGCTCCGACGGTAGGGCACGGCCGCCCCGGCGGGCCACGGGGCGTCAGGCGGTGGGCACCGCCGCGTCGTACGGGGAGCCCCGGTTGACGGTGGCCGGGTCGAAGGCGCCGGTGGCGGCGTACCGGCCGGCGATGGCGGCGAGTTCCTCGGCGGGGATGACCTGGTGGATGTCGGTGAAGCCGTGCGGGGCGCGGGCGTGGGCGAGGTCGATGACGACCTCGGGGCCGAGCCGCCGGTTGGCGTGCTGGAGGGCGGTCATGGCGGGGCGGCGTTCGCGCTCGTACGCGGCGAGGCCCTCGGCGGGGTCGTCGGGGTGCCGGGCGAGGGCGTGGGCGAGGGCGCGGGCGTCGACGATCGACTGGGTCGCGCCGTTGGAGCCGATGGGGTACATGGCGTGGGCGGCGTCGCCGATGAGGGTGGTGCGGCCGTGGGTCCACCGGTCGAGGGGGTCGCGGTCGACCATCGGGTACTCGTGCGCGGTGTCGGCGGCGCGCAGGACGGCGGGGACGCTGACGCCGTCGAACTCCCAGCCCTCGTAGTACGGGAGGAAGGTCTCGACGGGGACGGCGCGGTTCCAGTCGCCTCTCAGCCGCTCCTCGCCGGCGGCGGCCGGGGTGTCGGCGGGGCGGGCGAGCGCCCAGTTCACGAGGACCTCGCGGCCGGGTCCGGTGGGCCGGCCCATGGGGTAGACGACGGCCTTCTGCCGGTCGTCGCCCGCGATGAGCATGAAGGAGCCCACGGCCCGGGCGGGCATCCGGGACACGCCCCGCCACACGAGCATCCCGTTCCACGGGGGTCCGCCCTCGGCCGGGTTGAGGGCGGCGCGGACGGCGGAGCGGATGCCGTCGGCGCCGACGAGGACGTCCGGTTCGAGGGAGGCCCGGCCCCGGACGGGTCCTTCGCGGTGCTCCAGGCGCAGCCGGGGCCGCCCGCCCGGGAGCGGTTCGACGCCGGTCACCCTGACGCCCGTGACCAGGGCCGCGCTGCCGAGCCGGGCGCGGACGGCGCCGGCCAGGACCTGCTGGAGGTGGCCGCGGTGGACGGACAGCTGGGGCCAGCGGTAGCCGGCGCCGAGGCCGCGCGGTTCCCGGGATATCAGGCCGCCCGAGCGGTGGTAGTAGCGCAGCTCGCGGGTGCGCAGGGCGCCCGCCTCCAGGGCGTCGAGGAGGCCGAGCGCGTCGAGTTCGCGGACGGCGTTCGGCATCAGGTTGAGCCCGGCGCCGACGGGGCGGACGGCCGCGGCGGCCTCGACGACGGTGACCCGCTCGAATCCGGCGGCGTGCAGCGCGAGGGCGGCGGTGAGACCGGCGATGCCGCCACCGGCGATGACGATGTGGGGGCTGTGGCCCGGGTGGGCATCGGTGTGGGGGGACATGACGGGTGCTCCTTCGCGCGGTCAGGCGGCCGTGGGGGCGACGGGCGCCGCGGCGGGGCGGCGGCGCTCGGTCGCGCGGCGCACCATGGTCTCGTTCTCCCTGGTCAGGTCCAGGATCGAGCGCAGCAGCGCGACGGGGGCGCCGCCGCTGCCCTCCTCGTACAGGCGCACGTCGTCGCTGTACGCCTTGCGGGCGATGCCGAGGTGGCGGGCCCGGAAGGTCTTCAGGATCCGCAGGACGCGGCCGAGCGCCTCGGCCGAGGCGGTGAGCGTGGGCGGCAGCCGGTCGGCGCCCTCCCAGCTGACGGCCGCCGACAGCTTGCCGACGGCGGAGATCCCGCCGCGGTGCCGGGCGTGGAAGGCGCGCCAGGACGGCAGGGCGTACGGCAGGGACTCGGCGAGGAAGGCGTCGTAGGCGGTGTCGGAGCGGTCGCACTGCCACAGCGTCAGGTCGACCAGCCAGAGCGGGACCTGTGCGGCGGCCGGGCCCAGGTAGTCGTGGCCCGCGATCTCGACCTCCTCGAAGTAGGGGCGGAGGGTGAGCGCGAAGTACTCGGGCGGGACCTGCGCGACCGTGAGGTCGATGGAGTCCACCATCGCCCGCACGTGCCCGGCGATCCGGTGGAGGGCGGTGGCGAAGCCGGGGTCGTACGGTTCGAGGCGGGCGACCCGGGCGCAGTCGTCGAGGGCCGCGACGAGGCCGGGGAACACCATGCGTACGGCGTCCTGGAGGCGGGCCTCGGTGGGGTGGCCGGTGTAGGTGCGGCGGCGGGGGCCCTTGGGGTTCCAGGTCGTGTAGTGGTGGACGGTGTCGCGGGGCACCATGTCGGTGCGGCGGCCGAGGAGTTCCAGGACGGGCAGGGCCTCGGGGACCGCGTGCAGCGGCTGCACTCCGTGCCGTTTCAGGGAGCCGAGCAGGATGCCGAGGTCCCGCATGGCGGCGAGCGCGCCGCCGACGCTCCACTGCGCGGCCCGGTCGAGGTCGGGGACCAGGGCGCGCAGGGCGACGGTCAGGGCGGCGGTGTCGGCCCGCGCGTTCATCGTGGGCACCGCGGCGAGCAGGGCGTCGGCGCCCAGCGGGTCGGCGGCGCGTATGTCCTCGGTCGTGTGACGCGGGTCGCCGAGCAAGGGGGGCCTCCGTTCTTCGGGGCTCGGTGCGCCGGGGGGGGGCACGGTTCACCGGCCGGGTGGTCGTGGGGTGGGCATCGTGTCGTGGGGGGCGGGGTCAGTGCGGGTCGGGCATCCGGTCCTTCGGTGCCGTGGTCCGCGCCGGGAGGTGCGGGCGTACGGAGAGCAGGGCGGCCAGGGCGGCGAAGGCGGCGCCGGTGAGCAGGGCGGCGCGGAAGCCGGCGGTCTCGGCGGCGGCCCGGGCCGTGGTGCCGGCCTCGGTACGGGTGGTGGCGACGGCCACCAGGACGGCGAGGCCGAGGACGGAGCCGAACTGCTGGCTGGTGTTGACGAGTCCGGAGGCGAGTCCGGTCTCGGCGGGCGCGGCCTCGGCGGTGGCGGCCACGTTGGTGGTGACCATGACCAGCGGCAGGGCGGCGCCGAGGAGGAGGCTGGGGGCGAGGACGGTGCTCGCGAACGAGCCGTCGGGGGTGAGCGCCAGGGCCAGCCAGAGGGTTCCGGCGCACAGCAGGACGAAGCCGAGGGTCATGGTCCGGTGCAGGCCGGCGCGGAGGATGATCCGGCCGGTCTGCGGGGCGACCGCGACGACGACGAGGGACAGCGGCAGGAGTCCGAGGCCGCCGCCGAGGGGCGTGTGTCCGAGGACGTCCTGGAGGTAGAGGCTCACCAGGAAGAACATCGGGAACAGCGTGGTCTGGGCGAGCGCGGCGAGGACGTTGGCCCGTCGGAGCGCGGGCCGGGCGAGGACCGGGGGCGGGACGAGCGGGGCGGCGGCCCGGGTCTCGACGGCCGCGAAGACGAGCAGCAGCGCCAGGCCGGCCCCTCCGGTGCCGAGGGTGCGGGCGGTGAGCCAGCCGGTCTCGGAGCCGCCGACGAGGGCGTGGGCGACGAGACCGAGGCCGGCGGTGGCGGTGAGCGCCCCGGCGAGGTCGAAGCCGCCGGACGCCCGTCCGGTGCGCGGGTCGAGGACGGCGGCGGCGAGAAGAGCGAGGACGGCGGCGAGGAGCACGTTCAGCCAGAACGTGGCGCGCCAGCCGAGGGCGTCGGTGAGGACGCCGCCGAGGACCGTGCCGAGGACGCCGCCGAGGCCGCCCATGGCGGCGAAGGCGCCGAGGGCCTTGTGCCGGGCGGGGCCGTCGGGGAAGAGCAGGAGCAGCAGGGCGAAGGCGGCGGCCGCGGCGAGGGCGGCGCCGACGCCCTGGGCGGCGCGGGCCGCGACGAGGGCGTCGGCGCCGGGGGCGAGACCGCCGGCGGCGGAGGCGACGGCGAGCAGGCCGAGGCCGCCGAGGAAGACCCGCCGGTGGCCGAGGAGGTCGGCGACGCGTCCGCCGAGGAGGAGCAGTCCGCCGAAGGTGATGAGGTAGGCGTTGGCGACCCAGGAGAGGCCGGTGGAGCCGGAGCCGAGGTCCTCGCCGACGGAGGGCAGCGCGACGTTGACGATCGCGGTGTCCATGATCAGCAGCAGTTGGGTGGAGGCGAGCAGGGCGAGCGCTCCGCGCCGTGGGCCCGGTGGCGGCGGCGTCACCGGGTCGTCCCGAGGCCGTAGCTGTCGAGGCAGGCGCGGGCGAGGTTCTCGCACTCCTCCGCCGAGCCGGCCCAGGTCTGCATGGTGAGGTAGACGTGCGGGGCGCCGTGGTAGAAGCGCTCGTACTGCTCGTGGCGGCCGGCGAACTCCGAACCGAGGGCGTCCCAGGCGAGTTTGAGGAGTTTGACGCGGTCCTCGGCGGGGTGGCCGGGGGTGGAGAAGTAGCGGCGGACCAGCGGCCCGAGTTCGGGGTGGAGGAGGTCGCGGCCGCTCGCGGGGAGCTGGACGAGGGCGCCGCCGGCGAGGAGCTTGATCTCCTGGACGGCGCGCGGATAGAGCTCGCCGGCCATGATCCGCTGGGCGAAGGAGATCTCCTGTCCGGGGCGGACGCCGCCGCGCCCGCCGTCGACCTCCTCGTACGAGGCCTCGGCGGCGAGGACGAAGGCCTTGGCCTGGGCGGCCATGCCGAGGAGCCGGCCGAGGGCCTGGGTGACGGGCGGCAGTTTCTCGGTGCCGTGGGAGCGGGTGAGGAGGATCGCGAGGCCGGTGAGGAACTCCAGCTTGGTCCAGAAGCGGGTGGCGGACTGGTGGACGAGGTTCAGGTAGGCGGGGGTCCGCCACCAGATCGCGCCGGTGGTGGCCGGGTCCCGGTAGGTGAGCACCCTTTCCCAGGGCACGAAGACGTCCTCGCAGACGAGCATCGCGTCGTTCTCGTCGTACCGGGAGGAGAGGGGGTGGTCGAAGACGGACCGGGCGCGTTCCTCGTAGGAGGTGCGGGAGATCAGCTTGAGGCCGGGGGTGTCGAGCCGTACGGAGAAGGTGACGGCGTGCTCGGCGTCGTCGTCGGCGAGCGGTTCGATGGTGCCGACGAGGAGCTCGTCGGCGAAGACCGCGCCGGTGCCGATGGTCTTGGCGCCGCGGACGACGATCCCGCCGTCGCGTTCCCCGACGACCCGCAGGGTGAGGTCGTCCTCGCCGTGTCCCGGGGGCGGGTTGGTGAGGGTGAACGCGGTGTGCAGGTCGCCCTCGGCGAGCCGGCGGTGGAAGGCGAGGGCGTGGCCGGCGCCGTCGAAGGTCCCGCCGGTGAAGACGGCGGGCGCGGCGGCGAATCCGGCGGCGCCGGCAGCCATGTAGTCGGGGGTTCGGCCGAGGAAGCCGTAACTCGCCTCGGCGGTCGTGCGGAAGGCGCGGCGGCGGGCGACGAGGTCCTCGTACGAGCGGGGGACGGCCCCGGCCCGGCGCACCCCGCCCTGGACGAGGACGGGGCGGTGCACGGGGTCGTCGGCGAGGTCGAAGAGTCCGGCGAAGGAGGCCGCGGTGGCGCGGAAGGCGGGATGGGCGGTGACGTCCTTGACGCGCTCCCCGTCGAGCCAGATCTCGCGCCCGTCGCGCAGTCCCTCCAGATACTCCTGCCCGGACCTCGTCACCGGTGTATCGCCTCTCCTCGGCCGTCACTGTTCGTGCCGGTCCCGAGACTGTCCGGCGCGGCCCGCCCGGACAATGAGCGTCCGTCCAGGGGTCCTTAAGAACCGTCCAGGGGCTCCCGAAGATGTCAGGTCGGGCGGTCCGGAGGGCGCCGGCCGGTCCCGGCCGGGGCGGATCAGGCGGCCCTGACCTCTCCCGACCGGTACTCGCCGGGGGTCATCCCGAACCATTTGCGGAAGGCGAGGTGGAAGCCGACGGCGCTCCGGTAGCCGACCCGCTCGGGCACGGCGGACTGCGGGAGGGAGGTCTCGGTGAGGAGCCGGCCGGCCTCCTGCATGCGGCGGGCGGAGAGGTACCGGGCCGGGGACTCTCCGACGAGCTCGCGGAACGCGGCGGTGAACGCGGAGCGGGACATGCCGACCTCGCGGGCGAGGGAGTCGATGGTCCACGGCTCGGCGAACCGGGTCGCCATCATGACGACGGCCCTGCTGATCCCGGGGTGGCGGAGCAGCGGCAGCGAGGCCGGGTTGTCGGCGAGCTCGCGGAGCAGCGGGCGGAGCGCGAGGACGAGCGCCATCTCGAAGGCGCGCAGCGTGATGAGCCGGTCGCCGGGGCCGACGGGCCGGTCGGGGGCGGCGAGCAGCCGGAGGGTGTCGCGGAGCAGCGGTTCGCGGTCGACCTGGTGGCGGTCGAGGACGAGGGCCCAGGGCAGGGAGGTGTAGAGGCCGGTGGCGACGCCGGCGTCGTAGTGGAGCCCGGCGCACAGGAGGCGGCTCTCGGGTCCGCTGCCGCCGAGGACGATCTCGCCGGAGGTGCCGGGCTGTCGTTCGGGCAGGACGGCCTTGAGCGGGACGCCCTGGCGTTCGGGCCGGTCGGAGAGGCGGTGCGCGGCGCCGGTGGGGAAGACGACGAGGTCCCCGGCGTGGAGTTCGACGGGGGTCTCGTCGTCGGCGGTGATCCAGCAGTGGCCCTCGACGACGTAGTGGAGGACGGCGCAGCTGCGTTCGGCGTCCCCCTCGATGGCCCAGGGGGCGCGGACGTGCCAGCGGCTGTCGAAGACGCCGGTGAGCCGGAGGGGTCTGAGGAGTTCGCTCAGCAGGTCCTCGTGCTCGCCCTCGCGGGGAGGATCGAGGGGGTCGCGCTGGTCGTGACGGTCGGTTCCCACGGTTTCCATGGACGATCCTTCAACTTCCGCCCCGGTTTGTTAATTGAACGGACGAAGCCGCCGCGGCGAGCCTGGAGGGACGCCGACACGACAGCGATGACAGCCTATCGAAGGGCCTCAGACACACATGTCCAGTGAGATTCCGATGCGGGTGGCGGTCGTGGGCGCGACCGGCTTCCAGGGCGGCGCGGTGGCCCGCCTCCTCGCCGAGCGCCACCACCGGGTGCGGGGCCTGACCCGGCGCCCGGAGGCGGACCGGCCGCCGCTCCCCGGTGCCTCCTTCCTCGCCGGCGACCTGGGGGTCCCGGGCGACGTGCGGCGGCTCTTCGCGGGGACCACGCACGCGTTCGTCACGATGCCGCTGGTGTACGACGAGGAGCGGGTGGAGGCGTACGCGCGGAACATCGCGGAGGCCGCGCTCGCGGCGGGCACGGAGCGACTGGTGTTCAACGCCAACACCCGTCTCCCGCTGGGTCCGACGGGCGTCGCCGCCTTCGAGACGCGGCGGCTCGCGGAGCGGGTGCTGCGGGACAGCGGCGTGCCGCTGGTGGTGCTCCGGCCGCCGGTGTACCTGGACAACCTGTTCTCCCCGTGGAACGGGCCCGCCCTGGTCGACGAGGGCGTCCTCGCCTATCCGCTGCCGGAGTCCGCACGGACGGCGTGGCTGTCGCACCGGGGTCTCGCGGAGGCGGCGCTCGCGGCGCTCACCCGGGAGGACCTGGAGGGCCGGACCCTCGACATCGGCGGGGACCGCGCCCTGACGGGTCGGGAACTGGCGGCGGCCTTCGGGCGGGGGCTCGGCCGGGCGGTGCGGTACGAGGAACTGGATCCGGCCGTGTTCGAGCGGGGCCTGGCGCAGCTGCTCGGGCCGGCGACGGCGGCGGGGGTCGCGGGGATCTACCACTACATGGCGGGCGGCGCGGATCCGCTGCTGATGGCGGGCGACGACGGGGTGTCGTCGGAGGTCCTCGGCGTGCAACCGTCCCCGGTGGAGGAGTGGGTGGCCCGCCAACCCTGGCAGGTGTGGTCGTCGGACGCGGAGGAGCCGGACGCCGACCTGCGTCGCTGAGCCTCGCACTGGAACCCGGCCCCGCCTCCCCTTGGGCGGGGCCGCTTCGCGTGCGCCCGGCTCCAGCGCCCCGGAGGTGAACCGAGCCAAAAAAAAGGGGGCGGGGCTCGATTGTTGTCCGGGTCGCGTGCTTGCCGGAGTGGCTACGTCCGAGTAGTTAACAAAGCGCCGGATTGCCCACCCGACAACTGTGGGAAGGCTCCTCCGGTACCACCCCCGACCCCGTCTCCCCGAGCCTCCCGTTCATCCCAGTTCATCCCTGTGGACCCGCCATCCGAGTGAACGCGGACAGGAGCCGTCATGCCCGCAACCCGCCGGCCGTCGACGGAGCTAGAAAGAGCGCACCACCACCCGCACCCCCGTAACCCGTCAGGTGATGCTGTGAATCCGCTCATGGGACGCATTCCCGTACTGGACGTCCGCCCGCTGGTCGACTGCGGTCGGCGCCCCGCGAAGGCGGTGGCCGGAGAGACCTTCGAGGTGACGGCGACCGTCTTCCGCGAGGGCCACGACGCGGTCGCCGCCAATGTCGTGCTGCGCGGCCCGTCGGGCCGGCCCGGCCCCTGGACCCCGATGCGTGAACTGGCCCCGGGCACCGACCGGTGGGGTGCCGAGGTCACCCCGGACGCCGAGGGCCTGTGGACGTACACCGTGGAGGCCTGGAGCGATCCGGTGGCCACCTGGCGCCACACGGCGAGGATCAAGATCCCGGCCGGGATCGACTCCGAACTGGTCCTCGCCGAGGGGGCCGAGCTGCACGAGCGGGCCGCGAAGGGCGTCCCGAAGAAGGGCGGCGGCCGGGAGGCCGTGCTCGCGGCGGCGGACGTGCTGCGCGACGTGTCCCGCCCGGCGGCCGTGCGGCTCGCGGCGGCGCTCGCCCCGCAGGTGGTCGGCGCCCTGGACCGCCACCCGCTGCGCGAACTGCTCTCCGCCTCCCCCGCGTTGCCACTGCAGGTGGAGCGGGAGCGGGCCCTGTTCGGCTCCTGGTACGAGTTCTTCCCGCGCTCGGAGGGCGTGCGGAAGGTCAGGGGGCGGACGGTCCCGGGGAACTTCCGCACGGCGGCCGAGCGGCTCCCGGCGGTCGCGGCGATGGGCTTCGACGTGGTGTACCTGCCGCCGGTGCACCCGATCGGCGAGACCCACCGCAAGGGACCGAACAACTCCCTGTCGGCGGCGCCGAGCGACGTCGGCGTGCCGTGGGCGATCGGCTCGCCGGAGGGCGGGCACGACGCGCTCCACCCGGACCTGGGGACCTTCGAGGACTTCGACGCCTTCGTGGCGCGGGCCCGGGAGCTGCGCCTTGAGATCGCCCTGGACTTCGCGCTCCAGTGCTCCCCGGACCACCCGTGGGTGGAGAAGCACCCGGAGTGGTTCCACCACCGGCCGGACGGTTCGATCGCGTACGCGGAGAACCCGCCGAAGAAGTACCAGGACATCTACCCGATCGCGTTCGACAAGGACATGGACGGGATCGTCGCGGAGACGGTGCGGGTGCTGCGGTTCTGGATGGACCACGGCATCCGGATCTTCCGCGTGGACAACCCGCACACCAAGCCGGTGGTGTTCTGGGAGCGGGTGATCGGCGAGATCAACCGGGCGGACCCGGACGTGATCTTCCTGGCGGAGGCGTTCACCCGCCCGGCGATGATGCGGACGCTCGGCGCGATCGGTTTCCAGCAGTCGTACACGTACTTCACCTGGCGCAACACCAAGGAGGAGCTGACGGAGTACCTCACGGAGCTGTCCGGGGAGACGGCCGCGCAGATGCGGCCGAACCTCTTCGTGAACACCCCCGACATCCTGCACGCCTACCTCCAGGAGGGCGGCCGGCCCGCGTTCGAGGTGCGGGCGGTGCTCGCGGCGACGCTCTCGCCCTCCTGGGGCATGTACGCCGGGTACGAGCTGTGCGAGAACACCCCGGTGCGGGAGGGGAGCGAGGAGTACCTCGACTCGGAGAAGTACCAACTGAGGCCGAGGGACTGGGAGTCGGCGGAGCGGGCCGGGGCGACGATCACCCCGCTCATCACCGCCCTGAACCGGATCAGGCGCCGTTACCCGGCACTCCGCCGGCTGCGGAACCTGACCTTCCACGACGTCGACAACCCGCAGGTGATCGCGTACTCGAAGCGCTCGGGTTCGAACATCGTTCTGGTGGTCGTCAACCTCGACCCGCACCACACCCAGGAGGCTTCCGTCTCGTTGAACATGCCGGAACTCGGCCTCGACTGGCACGAGACCGTGCCGGTGCGCGACGAGCTCACCGGTGAGACCTATCACTGGGGCAGGACCAGCTACGTGCGCCTGGAACCGGGTGTCGCACCCGCGCACGTCCTCGTCCTGCGACCGTCCCCGCAGACCGGAGGGTCACCCACATCATGACGACTGTCAACGAGCCCGTCCCCGACACCTTCGAGGACACCCCCGCCAAGGACCGTGATCCCGACTGGTTCAAGCGGGCGGTGTTCTACGAGGTCCTCGTCCGCTCCTTCCAGGACAGCAACGGAGACGGCGTCGGCGACCTGAGGGGCATCACGGCCAGGCTGGACTACCTCCAGTGGCTGGGCGTGGACTGCCTCTGGCTGCCGCCGTTCTTCAAGTCCCCGCTGCGGGACGGGGGCTACGACGTCGCCGACTACACGTCGGTGCTCCCCGAGTTCGGCGACCTCGCCGACTTCGTGGAGTTCGTCGACGCGGCCCACCAGCGCGGCATGCGCGTGGTCATCGACTTCGTCATGAACCACACCAGCGACCAGCACCCGTGGTTCCAGGAGTCGCGGCGCGACCCGGACGGCCCGTACGGCGACTACTACGTCTGGGCGGACGACGACAAGCAGTACGCCGACGCCCGGATCATCTTCGTCGACACCGAGTCCTCCAACTGGACCTTCGACCCGGTCCGCAAGCAGTACTTCTGGCACCGCTTCTTCTCGCACCAGCCGGACCTCAACTACGAGAACCCGGCGGTGCAGGAGGAGATCCTCTCCGCGCTGAAGTTCTGGCTGGACCTGGGGATCGACGGCTTCCGGCTCGACGCGGTGCCGTACCTGTACCAGCAGGAGGGCACCAACTGCGAGAACCTCCCGGCCACCCACGCCTTCCTCAAGCGGGTCCGCAAGGAGATCGACGACCACTACCCGGACACGGTGCTGCTCGCCGAGGCCAACCAGTGGCCGGAGGACGTCGTCGACTACTTCGGCGACTTCCGCTCCGGCGGCGACGAGTGCCACATGGCCTTCCACTTCCCGGTCATGCCGAGGATCTTCATGGCCGTGCGGCGCGAGTCCCGCTACCCGGTCTCCGAGATCCTGGCGAAGACCCCGGAGATCCCCTCCGGCTGCCAGTGGGGCATCTTCCTGCGCAACCACGACGAGCTCACCCTCGAGATGGTCACGGACGAAGAGCGCGACTACATGTACGCCGAATACGCCAAGGACCCGCGCATGCGGGCCAACATCGGCATCCGGCGGCGGCTCGCCCCGCTCCTCGACAACGACCGCAACCAGATGGAGCTGTTCACCGCGCTGCTCTTCTCGCTGCCCGGCTCGCCGGTGCTCTACTACGGCGACGAGATCGGCATGGGCGACAACATCTGGCTCGGCGACCGGGACGGGGTGCGGACCCCGATGCAGTGGACCCCCGACCGGAACGCGGGGTTCTCCTCCTGCGACCCGGGGCGGCTCTACCTTCCGGCCATCATGGACCCGGTCCACGGCTACCAGGTGACCAACGTCGAGGCGGGCATGGCCTCGCCGTCCTCGCTCCTCCACTGGACGAAGCGGATGATCGAGATCCGGAAGCAGAACCGCGCCTTCGGGACGGGGACGTACACGGAACTCCCGGCGTCCAACCCGGCCGTGCTCGCCTTCCTGCGGGAGGACGGCGACGACCTGGTGCTGTGCGTGAACAACTTCTCGCGCTTCGCGCAGCCCACCGAGCTGGACCTGCGGCGCTTCGACGGCACGCACCCCGTGGAGCTGATCGGCGGGGTGAAGTTCCCGGCCATCGGACAGCTGCCGTACCTCCTGACCCTTGCGGGGCACGGCTTCTACTGGTTCCGTCTCAAGAAGGCCTGAGCGGAAGCCAGTTCCCGATCGACCCGGGTGGGGCGGTTTCCCCCGTCCCACCCTGGGCACTGTGAACGACACACGATTCAGGTCCATACGGGTTTACTCACCGGACCCGTACGGATCTTCCCTTTCCGACACGTCCCGCACATCCGGACAGTCACAGCCGCCATCCGGGACACTCTGCGCATTTGAACACCTATGAAAGCCACTTGCGCGCCCCGGGGAAAGGACGCGATGCCATGCCGGAGACCGCATCCACCACCCGGGCCCCGGACGCCCTCCTTCCGTCCCTCGCCCCCCTGCTCCACGAATGGCTGCCACGGCAGCGCTGGTTCGCGGGCAAGGGCCGCCGGGTCACCGGATTCACGCTGGACGCGGCCACCGAGCTGCTGCCCCTGGACGGCGCCGGGCCCGGACTCCTCCACCTCCTCGTACGGGTCGAACAGCCGGCGCGCCCGGCCGGGACGCCCGCCGACTGCTACCAACTGCTCCTGGGGGTACGGAGCCAGCTCCCGCCCCGCCTCGCCCCCGCCCTGATCGGGCGGATCCGGCAGGGGCCGCTCGCCGGACGGGCCGTCTACGAAGGGCTGCGCGACCCGCGGCTCGCCGGCCTCCTCTACGAGCGGCTGCGCACCCCGGGCCGCACGGGGCCCCTCCGTTTCCACGCCACCACGGCACTGCCGCCCGCCCTGGCGCCGCGCGTGCTGGACGCCGAGCAGTCCAACTCGTCCATTGTCTACGGCGATTCGTTCATCCTGAAGATCTTCCGGCGCGTCAGCCCCGGAGCCAATCCGGACCTGGAACTGCCGCTTGCCCTCGCCGGCGCCGGCTGCGCCCGGGTCCCGGCGCCCGTCGCCTGGTTCGAGTCGGGAGCCTCCACCCTCGGCGTCCTCCAGCCCTATCTGCGGGACTCCCGGGACGGCTGGCGGCTCGCCCTCGACGCGCTCGCCGCAGGGCGGGACTTCACCACCGAGGCGCGGGCCCTCGGCCGCGCGACGGCCGAGGTCCATCTGGCCCTCGCCAAGGCACTCCCCACCCGGCGCCTCGCCCGCTCGGAGACCGAGCAGCTGGCCGCCGCGATGGACCGCCGGCTGCACGCGGCGGCCCAGGCGGTACCGGCGCTGCTGCCGCACGTCCCGGGCCTGCGGGCCGTGTTCGCGGCGGCGAGCGGTGGGGGCGTGGTGCAGCGGATCCACGGCGACCTGCACCTCGGCCAGACCCTGCGCGGCTCCGACGGGAGCTGGGCCGTCATCGACTTCGAGGGCGAACCGGCGAAGCCGCTGGACGAGCGGCGCAGCCCCCAGCCCACCGTCCGCGACGTCGCCGGAATGCTCCGTTCCTTCGACTACGCGGCCCGCACGCACCGGCCCTGGAAACCGGACTGGGCGGCGCGGTGCCGGGCGGCGTACTGCACGGGCTACGCGGAGGCGGCGGGTGCGGATCCCCGGGCGGATCCGGCCCTCCTCCGTGCCTACGAGACGGACAAGGCGGTGTACGAGGTCGTGTACGAGGCCCGCCACCGGCCGGACTGGCTCCCGGTCCCCATGTCCGCGATCGAACGCCTCGCGGCACCGTGAACCCGCCGCACGGCCACGCCTCCCGCCCACCCCCACACGGGGCGCGCCCGCAGGGGGGGGTCGGCGGGGGCGTGGCCCTCGGTGGTGTGTCGACCCGTTCGGAGCAGTCCCCTGGGGCGCCGCACCACGCCCCGCCTGCGCAAGCAGGACCCGCCCCCGTTCGGCCGAGTGTCCCCCGTCACCACCTCACCGTTCCGTACCCGTACCCCCTTCCCCTGCCCCCAGGAGGCACCCCCGTGACCGCCCGCTCCGCAGGCAAGACGTCCAGCTCCGTACGGAAGGCGCCGGCGCTCGACCCGGGCGACCGGGCCCGGCTGCTCGCCGGGGAGCATCACGATCCGCACGGCGTGCTCGGCGCGCACCGGGTGAAGGGCGGGGTCGTCATCAGGGTGCTGCGCCCCTGGGCGAAGGAGGTCGCCGTCCTCACCAAGGGCAAGCGCCTCACGATGGACGACGACGGCGACGGGCTCTTCTCCGTGTTCGTCCCGCTGCTGCGCAAGGTGCCCGCGTACGAGCTGCGGGTCAGGTACGACGGGGACGAGATGCCCGTCCACGACCCGTACCGCTTCCTCCCCTCCCTCGGCGAGCTGGACCTGCATCTGATCGGCGAGGGCCGGCACGAGGAGCTGTGGACGGCGCTCGGCTCCCACCCGATGACCCACGAGGGCGTCACGGGCACCCGCTTCGCCGTGTGGGCGCCGAACGCGCGCGGGGTGCGGATCACGGGTGACTTCACGCACTGGGACGGCACGGCGCTGCCGATGCGCTCGCTCGGTTCGACGGGCGTGTGGGAGCTGTTCGTGCCGGGGATCGGCGAGGGCGCCGTCTACAAGTACGACATCGCGCGGCCCGACGGTTCGCACACCCTCCGCGCGGACCCGATGGCCCGTCGTACGGAGTGCCCGCCGAACACCGCGTCGATCGTCACCGCCTCGCACTACGCGTGGGAGGACGCGGAGTGGCTGGAGCGGCGCGGGGCGCGGCCGCCGCACGAGGCGCCGATCTCCGTCTACGAGGTGCACCTGCCGTCGTGGCGGCCGGGGCTGACCTACCGCGAGCTGGCCGAGCAGCTGCCCGCGTACGTGCGTGACCTCGGGTTCACGCACGTGGAGCTGATGCCGGTCACCGAGCACCCCTTCGGCGGGTCCTGGGGCTACCAGGTCACCGGGTTCTACGCACCGACGGCCCGCCTGGGCACCCCGGACGACTTCCGGTTCCTGGTGGACTCGCTGCACCGGGCGGGGATCGGGGTGCTGATGGACTGGGTGCCGGCGCACTTCCCGAAGGACGACTGGGCGCTGGCGGAGTTCGACGGGCGTCCGCTGTACGAGCACGAGGATCCGCGCCGCTCGCACCATCCCGACTGGGGGACGCTCGAGTTCGACTACGGCCGCAAGGAGGTGCGGAACTTCCTGGTGGCGAACGCCGTGTACTGGTGCCAGGAGTTCCACATCGACGGTCTGCGGGTGGACGCGGTGGCGTCGATGCTCTACCTCGACTACTCGCGGGAGCACGGCGAGTGGGTGCCGAACGAGTTCGGGGGCCGGGAGAACCTGGACGCGGTCCGCTTCCTGCAGGAGATGAACGCCACCGTCTACCGCCGCTGCCCCGGCGTGGTCACCTTCGCCGAGGAGTCGACGGCCTGGGACGGGGTGACGCGGGCGACGGACCAGGTGGGTCCGGGCGGCTTCGGCGGTCTGGGCTTCGGCATGAAGTGGAACATGGGCTGGATGCACGACTCCCTGGAGTACATGCAGAAGGAGCCGGTGCACCGCAAGTACCACCACCACGAGATGACGTTCTCGATGGTGTACGCGTACAGCGAGAACTACATCCTGCCGATCTCGCACGACGAGGTGGTGCACGGCAAGCGGTCCCTGGTGTCGAAGATGCCGGGCGACTGGTGGCAGCAGCGCGCCAACCACCGCGCCTATCTGGGCTTCATGTGGGCGCACCCGGGCAAGCAGCTGCTGTACATGGGGCAGGAGTTCGCGCAGGGCGGCGAGTGGTCGGTGGACCACGGGCCGGACTGGTGGCTGCTGGATCCGGCGTACGGGGCGGAGGCGGACCACCGGGGGGTGCGGGACCTCGTCCGGGACCTGAACACGGTGTACACGGCGACGCCCTCGCTGTGGGAGCGCGACACCGTCCCGGAGGGTTTCCAGTGGGTGGTGGGGGACGCGGCCGACGACAACGTCTTCGCGTTCCTGCGGTACGACGGCATCGGTTCGCCGCTGCTCGCGGTGTGCAACTTCTCGCCGGTGGTGCGGCACGACTACCGGGTCGGGGTCCCGGACGCGTTCGCGGCCTGGACGGAGGTCCTGAACACGGACGCGGCGCGGTACGGCGGCTCGGACGTGGTGGGCACCGACCCGGTGAAGACCGAGTCGGTGCCGTGGCACGGCCGTTCGTCGAGCGTGCGGATGACGCTGCCGCCGCTGGCGACGGTCTGGCTCAGGCCCGCGTGATGATCCCGAGCCGCTGAGTGGCCCGGGTGAGCGCCACGTACAGGTCGTTGACGCCGTGCGTGGCGCCCTCCCGGATGCCGTCGGGGTCGACGACGAGGACCGTGTCGAATTCGAGGCCCTTCGCCTGGCGGGGGTCGAGGAGGACGACCGGGCGGGTGAGGTCGGGCTTCGGGCCGTACGAGGCCTCGGGCAGGGCGGCGACGAGACCGGGGTGGAGCGCGGGAGGGGCGATCACGGCGAGCCGTCCCTCGGCCCGCGTCTCCCCCGCCACCGCGTCGGCGGTCTCCTTGACCATGTCCTCCGCGGCCCGGCGCCAGGGCTCCACGCCCGTGGAGCGGACCGAGCTCGGCGGCTCGAAGGCGGGGTCGTCCTCCCTGCGGACCTCCGCGGCGACGGCCATGATCTCGGCGGGGGTGCGGTAGTTGACGCCGAGGCGGACGTGGTCCCAGCGGTCCTCGACGTACGGGCCGAGGATGGACTGCCAGGCGCCGACGCCGGCCGGGTCGCCGGTCTGGGCGGGGTCGCCGACGAGGGTCATGGAACGGCTGGGGCTGCGGCGCATGAGGAGCCGCCAGGCCATGGCGGAGAGCTCCTGGGCCTCGTCGACGATGATGTGGCCGAAGGCCCAGGTGCGGTCGGCGGCGGCCCGCTCGGCGGCGGTGCGGTGGTCGGCCTCCTCGTGGCGCTCGGCGAAGCGTTCGGCGTCGATGATGTCGTGGGCGGAGAGGACCTCGGAGGCGTCCTTGTCGAGTTCCTCCTTGTCCTCGAACTCGTAGGTGCGGGAGGCGAAGGAGACGTCGAGGACGCCCTGCGCGTACTGGATCTGCTTCTGCCGCTCGGCCTCCTCGGCGGCGCGGAGGGCGGAGTCGTCCTCGCCGAGGAGTTCGGCGGCCTCGTCGAGGAGGGGGACGTCGGCGGGGGTCCAGGCGCCGCCGGTGCGCCGGACGGCCTCGATGTCCTCCTCGGGGAGGTGGGTGGGGTCCTCCAGGTAGTCGGTGAGGAACTCCTGCGGGGTGAGGGGCGGCCAGAGGGTGTCGATCGCCGCGTGGACCTCGGGGTTGGCGGCGACGCCCTTGGCGAGCAGGGCGATGTCGTCGGGGCCGAGGAAGTTGGGGCCGCCGTAGGGGTCGGCGCCGATGCGGTCGGCGAGCTGCTCGGCGAGGGCGTCGAGGATGCGGAAGACGAAGTAGGGGCGGGCGAGGTTGTGCGGGAGGAAGGTCTCGCGGGCCTTGTGGCGGGCTTCGAGGGCCATGTCCCAGTCGATGACCAGGTCGCCGTCCTCGTGCGGGACGATCAGCGGTTCGCCGCGCTCGGGGACCTGCTGGCGGTCCCGTACGGCCGCGGCGAGGGCGTCGGCCATGGCGGCGGCGCCCTTGACGGCGGCGGCGCGCGGGGTGTCGGTGCCGGTGGCGTGGACGCCGGGGAAGAGCTCGGCGGGGGTGGCGAGGAGGACGCCGGTCTCGCCGAGGGAGGGCAGGACGTTCCCGATGTAGCCGAGGAAGGCGGGGTTGGGGCCGACGATGAGGACGGCCCGCTTGGCGAGCTGCTCGCGGTGCGCGTAGAGGAGGTACGCGGCGCGGTGCAGGGCGACGGCGGTCTTGCCGGTGCCGGGGCCGCCCTCGACGACGAGGACCCCGCGGTGCGGGGAGCGGATGATGGCGTCCTGCTCGGCCTGGATGGTCTGCACGATGTCGTGCATGCGGCCGGTGCGGGCGGCGTCGAGGGCGGCGAGCAGCACCTCGTCGGCGTCCCGGCTCTCGTGGCCGGTGCGGGTGGCGTCGGCGAGGTCGAGGACCTCGTCGTGGAGGGAGACGACCTCGCGGCCCTTGGTGGTGATGTGCCGGCGGCGGGAGAGCCCCATCGGCTCGTACCCGGTGGCGAGGTAGAAGGGGCGGGCGATCTCGGCGCGCCAGTCGACGACGAGCGGGGTGCGGTTCGGGTCGTCCTCGCGGATGCCGAGCCGGCCGATGTGGTGGTCGCGGCCGTCCTTGAAGACGAGCCGGCCGAAACAGAGACCGCTCTCCCCGGCGTTGAGCGCGGCGAGCAGCCCGGACTGCTCGGCGACCATCACGTCCCGTTCGAGCCGTCCCTGGCTGCTGCCGACCCCGGGGGTGCGCAGCGCCTGCTCGACGGCGGCCTCGGCCTGGTCCCTCAGGTCGTCGAGTCGTGCGTAGAGATCGGTGATGAATCTCTGCTCATTCCGAAATTCCTCGGTTGACAATTCGACTCCCGGCGCGATACAGTGCGTTTATTGAACTTCTCCGCGTTTTCGCCATGCCTGAACAGCACGGTCCCGGACACGGAATCCATCAATATACGCGAAGCAATACCCCGACTGTCAATTCTAGTCGGGGTATTTCTGTATGCCTCGGTGTCGTGCCGCCTCAGGCCAGCACGTCCTCCAGTTCCGCCAGGAGGCGGCGCTTCGGGCGGGCGCCGACGATCGACTTCACGGGCTCGCCGCCCCGGAAGACCATGAGGGTCGGGGTCGCGAGGACCCCGTACTTCACGGTGGTCTCCGGGTTGCGGTCCACGTCGATCTCCACGATCCGCAGCCGCGCCGCCTCCTCCGCGGCGATCGCGCCGAGCACCGGCTTCAGCTGCCGGCACGGGCCGCACCACTCCGCCGTGAACTTCACGAGGACCGGCAGCCCGGCGCCCAGCACCTCCGTGCCGAAGTCCTCGTCCGTGACCTCCGCCACGCCCTCCGCGTACGTCGTCATCTCCGTCACCCCTCCGCCTCCGTCACCGCTTCGAGTTCGCACCGGGGCTCCGGGCCGTGCGGCAGTTCCGCCTCGGCCCGCAGCAGCTGGGCGCCCACCTGGGCGCGTACCGCCTGGAGCTGTTCGATCAGCCCGTCCAGCTCGGCGACCTTCCGCCGGTAGACGGCGATCGACGCGGGGCACGAGTCCCCCGCCGGATGCCCCGCGCGCAGGCAGTCGACGAACGGCCGCGTCTCCTCCAGCTCGAACCCGAAGTCCTGCAGGGTCCTGATCTGCTGGAGCAGCCGCAGGTCGTCCTCGTCGTACGTGCGGTAACCCTGCTCCGTACGCCGTGCGGTCAGCAGACCGCGGGACTCGTAGTACCGCAGGGTCCGCGTGGTCGTCCCGGCCCGCTCGGCCAGCTCTCCGATGCGCATGTCCCCGACGGTAGGCCTTGACGCCGACGTCAAGGCAAGGGGTGACGTCACGCGGGCGGCAGCAGCGGCTTCCGCTCGACCGGGGAGGACAGCACGATCGAGGTCGTGGTCCGGCCGAGGGCCGAGGTCTGCTCCAGGACCTCTTCCAGGTGGACGGTGTCGGTGACGGCGACCTTCAGGATCCAGCAGTCCTCGCCGACCACGTGGTGGACCTCCAGGACCTCCGGGCGCGCGGTCAGCTCCAGGGTGCGGGGGTGCTTCAGGTTGTAGCCGCCGTGCGGGTTCACCCTGATGAAGGCCTGGATGCCGTAGCCGAGCACGGCCGGCGAGACGTGCGCGCCGTAGCCGGTGACCGCCCCGCTCGCCTCCAGGCGGCGGACCCGTTCGGTGACGGCCGCGGGGCTCAGCCGGACGCGGCGGCCGAGCTCGCTGAGCTTGATGCGGCCGTCGGTCTGCAGGAGGTCCAGGATCTGCCGGTCGATGGGGTCGAAAGCGGCCGCCGAGGTTTCGTCGGCGGCGGCGCGCGAATGCCGTGGTTCCTTCGGCGAGACGGCCTGCACTCCCATGTTTCCCCCTTCGATCGGCGAGCGCACAACGTAACACTTGTCGAAGAAGGCAAGGCAGACGGGAAATCGGGGGAGTTGGGGCCCATGGACGTTCTGGTCATCGGCGGGAACCGCTATTTCGGAAAGCGGCTCATCGCGCTGCTGCGGGAATCCGGGCACCGGATCACGGTGCTCAACCGGGGTTCTTCCCCGGCCCCGGAAGGAATCGAGCAGCTGGTCGCCGACCGCGACGACGAGAACGCGCTCGCGTCCGTTCTCGCGGGCCGTTCCTTCGACGCCGTCGTGGACCAGGTCTGCTACACGCCGCGCCAGGCCGAGATCGCCCGACGCGTGTTCGCGACGCGCACCCGGCGCTATGTGATGACGTCGACGGTCGAGGTCTACGAGTACGAGGACTCGGCCGAGCCGGTCGCCGAGTCCGCCCTCGACCTGACCACCGTGACCGTCGACACGGGCCTGCCCTGGGAGGACCCCGAGTTCCTCGAAGCGCACTACGGGGAGGGGAAGCGGCAGGCCGAGGCGGTCTTCGCGGCGGGGACGCCGTTCGCCTGGGCCTCGGTGCGGGTGGCGCACGTCCTGGGCGGCGCGGACGACTTCACCGGCCGGCTCGACCACTACGCGCGGCGCGTCCGGGCGGGCGAGCCCGTCGCCGTGCCGGTGGTGAACCACCCGGCGACCTATGTGTACGTGGAGGAGATCGCCGCGTTCCTCGCCTGGGCGGTCGAGTCGGACTTCACCGGACCGGTGAACGCCCACTCCCACGGTCCGCTCACCACCGCCGACCTCTGCGCGGAGATCGAGAAGCTGGTGGGCGGCCGGACCGTCTTCCAGGAGGTGGAGGTCGGCGAGGTCTCGCCGTTCTCCTTCGCCCGCTCGTACGGCATGTCCAACTCCCGCGCGACCTCCCTCGGTTACTCCTTCACGGACTCCGGCGAGTGGCTCGCGAAGGCCGTCTCGGAAACGATCGGGGCGATGCGCCGATGACGCGGCACCGGATGCTGGGAGACGTACGCGTCGGAGCCGTCGGGCTCGGCACGATGCCGCTCTCCATCGAGGGCCGCCCGGACGAGGCGCGGGCCGTCGCCACCGTGCACGCCGCGCTCGACGCGGGCGTGACCCTCCTCGACACCGCCGACTCCTACCACCCGCCGGGCGGCACGCCGGGCGAGGGCGAGCTCCTCGTGCGGCGGGCCCTCGCCTCGTACGGCGGCGGCACGGACGACGTGCTCGTCGCGACCAAGGGCGGCCGGGGGCGCACGGCCGACGGCGGCTGGACCGTGGACGGCCGCCCCGAGCACCTGCGGCGGGCCGCGGAGGGCTCGGCGCGGCGGCTCGGCGGCGACGCGATCGGCCTCTACCAGCTGCACAAGCCGGACCCGGCCGTCCCGTACGCCGAATCCCTCGGGGTGGTACGGGAGTTGCTGGACGCGGGTACGGTACGGCTCGCGGGGATCTCGAACGTCGACGCCGCCCAGATCCGGCTGGCCCGCGAGATCCTCGGCGACCGGCTGGTCTCCGTGCAGAACCGCTACTCACCCGCGGTACGGGACGGCGAGGCGGAGCTGCGGCTCTGCGCCGAACTCGGCCTCGCCTTCCTGCCGTGGAGCCCGCTGGGCGGGATCTCGCGCAGCTCCCTCGACGGGGCGTCCGCCCAGGAGGAGGACCCGGAGTTCGGCGCCTTCCACCGCGTGGCCCGGGCACACGGCGTCAGCCCCCAGCGCGTGGCCCTCGCCTGGCTCCTGACCCGCTCGGAAACGGTCCTCCCCATCCCGGGCGCAAGCCGCCCGGAGACGGTACGGGACTCGGCGGGGGCGACGGCGCTGACGCTCTCGCCGGAGGAACTGGCGGAACTGGGCGGTCCGTGAGGAGGCTCCGCCGGCCCGGGGTCAGACGCCCGCGCGGGCCCTCTCCTCGCCCTCGTCCGTGCGCTGGTCCGGGACCGCCGTCGTCCCGTGGTCGTCGACGAGGGTGGTCTCGTCGAAGGGGATCCGTCCGGCGAGGACCTCCGCGACCCGCGCCTTGTCGATCTCCTTCGTCCACGTGCCGACGAGCACCGTCGCGACCGCGTTGCCCGCGAAGTTGGTGAGGGCGCGCGCCTCGCTCATGAAACGGTCGATGCCGACGATGAGGCCGACCCCGTCGACCAGTTCGGGCCGGTGCGACTGGAGGCCGCCCGCGAGCGTGGCGAGCCCCGCGCCGGTGACGCCCGCCGCCCCCTTCGAGGCGATGATCATGAAGACGAGGAGCGAGATCTGCTCGCCGATCGACAGCGGGTCGCCCATCGCCTCGGCGGTGAAGAGCGAGGCCATCGTCAGGTAGATCGCGGTGCCGTCGAGGTTGAAGGAGTAGCCGGTCGGCACGGTGATGCCGACGACCGGCTTGCTGACGCCCAGGTGCTCCATCTTCGCGATGAGCCGCGGCAGCGCGGACTCCGAGGAGGAGGTGGAGAGGATCAGCAGGAACTCGCGGCCCAGGTACTTCAGGAGGGCCCAGATGTTGATCCCGGCGATCAGCCGGAGCAGCGCGCCGAGGACCACGAAGACGAAGAGCCCGCAGGTCAGGTAGAAGCCGATCATGATGACGGCCAACGACTTCAGCGCCGCGGCGCCCGTCGCGCCGACGACGGCCGCGATCGCGCCGAACGCGCCGACCGGCGCGGCCCACATGATCATGGCGAGGATGCGGAAGACGAGCCGCTGGATGTGCCCGATGCCCCGCAGGACGGGCTCCCCGGCGGCGCCCATGGCCTGGAGCGCGAAGCCGGCGAGGAGGGCGACGAGGAGGGTCTGCAGGACCTCGCCCTCGGTGAAGGCGGAGACGAGGGTCTTCGGGATGATCCCGAGCAGGAAGTCCGGGGTCGACTCGTGCGCGCCCTCGGCCTGCTTGGCGCCGGCCTCGGCGATCTCCTTGGTGAGGTGGAGCCCGGAGCCGGGTTCCAGGAGGTTGCCGACGAGCAGACCGATCGCGAGTGCGACGGTCGACATCACGAGGAAGTAGCCGAGGGCGAGGCCGCCGACGGCGCCGACCTTCGCGGCCTTCCGGACCGAGCCGACGCCGAGCACGATCGTGCAGAAGATGATCGGCGAGATCATCATCTTGATCAGGTTGACGAAGCCGGTGCCCAGCGGCTTGAGCTCGACGGCGACGCCCGGCGCCAGGAACCCGACCGTGATGCCGAGCAGTACGGCGCCGATGACGGCGAGATACAGATAATGGGTGCGGTCCCGGCGTGCGGCCACGGGGTCCTCCTCGTGCTGATGGGTGTCCACGTCCCGGTGGACCTCCGCGACTATCCACCAGCCTGTGACCAGGGTCACGGTTGCGTGCGTTTCGTTCACGAGGGGAAGGGCACGATTCGGGAACGCGGTGCCGCCGCGCACATTCCCACGTGCACACTTACCCGCATGCGCCGCATGCGTCTTCCCCTCCCCCGCCCCCGCAGCCTGGCCGGCCAGCTCTTCGCGATGCAGGTCGTGCTCGTGGCCGTCGTCGTGGCGGGGTGCGCGGTCTTCGCGTACGTCACGGACCTGGCGCAGGCCGAGGAGACCGCGCGGCGCCAGTCCACGGCGACCGCCGCCGCCGTCGCCGACTCCCCGTCCGTGGTCGCCGCCGCCCGCTCCGCCGATCCGACGGCCGCCCTCCAGCCGTACGCGGAGTCGCTGCGCCGCCACGCGGGCGTCGCCTTCGTGGTGATCATGGCCCCGGACGGCACCCGCTGGACCCATCCCGAGCCGGAGCAGATAGGCCGCACGTACCTCGGGCACATCGAGCAGGCGCGGCAGGGCCGGCTCTACTCCGAGACGCACCTGGGCGTCCTCGGCCCCTCCGTACGGACGGTGGCGCCCGTCCTCGACCGGCAGGGCCGGGTCGTCGCCCTGGTCAGCGCGGGCATCACGATCGACAAGATCAGCGAGCAGGTACGGGAGCAGGTGACCGCCCTGCTCGGCATGGCGGGCGCGGCGCTCGCGCTCGGCGGAGCGGGGACGTACGTCGTGAACGCGCGCCTGCGCCGCCACACGCACGGCATGAACGCCACGGAGCTGAGCCGCATGCACGACTACCACGAGGCCGCGCTGCACGCCGTCCGGGAAGGGCTCGTGATGCTCGACGGAGGGCGGCGGATCGCCCTCATCAACGACGGCGCGCGGGAGCTCTTGGGCCTGGACGAGGGCGTGGTGGGCCGGCCGGCCGCGGAGCTCGGCCTGCCCGCCTCGCTGACCGGCGCGCTGCTCTCCTCGGAGCCGCGCGTCGACGAGACGCACCTGACGGCCGACCGGGTGCTGGTGGTCAACACCCGCCCGGTGGTGGGCGGGGAGCGGCGCGGCACCGTCGTCACGCTCCGGGACCGCACCGAACTCCAGGCGCTCTCCGGCGAGCTGGACTCCGAGCGGGGCTTCACGGAGGCGCTCCGCTCCCAGGCCCACGAGGCGGCGAACCGGCTGCACACGGTCGTGTCGCTCATCGAACTGGGCCGGGTGGCGGAGGCGGTGGAGTTCGCGACGGCGGAGCTGGAGCTCGCCCAGGCGCTCACCGACCGCGTCGTCGACGCCGTCGGCGAGCCGGTCCTCGCGGCGCTGCTGCTCGGCAAGGCGGCGCAGGCCAACGAGCGGGGCGTGGAGCTGGTCCTCACCGAGGACAGCCGCATCGACGACGGCCGGGTCCCGGCGGCCCTGCCCTCCCGGGACCTGGTGACGATCCTGGGCAACCTCATCGACAACGCGGTGGAGGCGGTCGGCGGGACCCCGCACGCGCGCGTGACGGTCACGGTCGCGGCCCGCGCGGGCGACGGCGAGCTGCTGCTCCGGGTCGCCGACAACGGCCCGGGCGTCCGCCCCGCCGACCGGGAGGCGGTCCTCGGCCGCGGCTGGTCCACCCGGGGCCCCGGCCGCGGCCTCGGCCTGGCCCTGGTGGGCCAGGCGGTCTCCCGCGCCTCGGGCACCCTGCACCTCACGGAGGCGGAGGAGGGCGGCGCCCGGTTCACGGTCCGCCTGCCCCTGCGACGGGAGGCCGGGACGGGGGAAGGGGGCGGGGCACGCATCACGGATGCGAGTCCCCCCGAAGAGCCGAGCGGACCCGGCACCGCCCCGGCCGCGCCAGGTGCGGCCGGGGCGCCCCGCGACCTCGCGCACCCGGGCGGACCCGGCGTCCCGGGAACCGGCACCGACCCGGCCACGCCGGGTGCGGCCGGGGCGCCCCGCGACCTCGCCCACCCGGGCGGACCCGGTGTCCCAGGGACCGGCACCGACCCGGCCGCGCCGGACACGACCGGCGAGCCCCGCGGCCTCGCCCACCCGGGCGGGCCCGGTGTCCCGGGTCGGTCCGTGCGCGCCGGCGGCGGCGAGTCGGCCTGCGGCTCCGGGGTTTCCCGGCCGGGCGGGAGCTCGCGGGCTTCCGGGGCGGTCGATACGGAGGTGGCCCCGTGAGTACGCACCTCCTCCGGGTTCTCGTCGTCGAGGACGACCCCGTCGCCGCCGACGCCCACGCGCTCTACGCCGGGCGGGTCGAGGGCTTCACCGTCGTCGGGGTCGCGCACTCGCGGGCCGAGGCCGTGCGGATCCTCGACCGGACGCCGGTCGACCTGATCCTGCTCGACCTCTACCTGCCCGACGGCCACGGCCTCCAGCTGCTCCGGGCCCTGCGGGCCGCCGGCCACTCCGCGGACGTCATCGCCGTGACCTCCGCCCGGGACCTGGCCGTCGTCCGCGAGGGCGTGTCCCTCGGCGTCGTCCAGTACGTCCTGAAGCCGTTCGCCTTCGCCACCCTGCGGGACCGGCTCGCCCGGTACGCCGAGTTCCGGGCGGCCGCCGGGGAGGCCTCCGGCCAGGACGAGGTGGACCGGGCCCTCGCCGCACTCCGGGCCCCCCACCCCGCCACGCTCCCCAAGGGCCTCAGCGCCCCCACGCTCGAAGCCGTCACGCGCACCCTCCGGTCCACCCCGGCGGGGCTCACCGCCGCCGAGGCGGGCACGGCCGTCGGGATCTCCCGGATCACCGCCCGCCGCTACCTCGAACACCTGGTCACGGAGGGCCGGGCCGTGCGCGCCCCGCAGTACGGGCAGATCGGCCGCCCCGAGCTCCAGTACCGCTGGCTCGACGGCCCCGCGCGCCGCCCCTAGGCGGGCCCGCTGTTACCGCCCGGTTCCCACGTTCCTACGACACCGCACGTTGGAAGAACACACCGTAGCCAGCCGTCACCCTCCGCACCTACCGTGGCCGGGTGCACCAACCCTCCCCGCCCTTCGACGCCCAGGCCGCCCGCCGCCTCCGCGAGGGCCTCGGCATGCTCCCCGAACACGTCGCCTACGGCCTGCGGGCCCAGTACGGCCTCTTCGTCGAGCCCGAGACCGTCTTCGCCTGGGAACGCGGCCGCGCGGTCCCCGACGAGCAGGAGCTCACCGCCCTCGCGGGCGTCCTGTGGTGCTCCCCCGCCGACCTCATCGCCGCCGCCTCCACCCTGCGCGAGCACCGGGTCGCACGCGGCCTCTCCGTCGAGGACCTCGCCCGGCGGGTGGGCGTGGCGACCCACGCGTACCAGCGGATGGAGGACGAGGGCCGCTGGCGCGGCACCGAACGCCAGACGGTCGCGCTCGCCGAGGCACTCGGCCTCGGCCCGCGCGCCCTGATCACCGCGACCGGCGGCGACGAAGCCCTCGCCGAACTGCTGCGCGACGCGGCGACGACGCGCTGGCAGGCGTACGTGAAGCCGACCGTGAAGCTGGTGCCGCTGCCGAAGCGGATCGTGGAGTCCGCGCTCCAGCAGCTCCACGCGGACTACCACACCCGGATGACGGCGATCAGCAGCTGGGGCGCCTCGGGGACGACCGGCGACGAGGGGCGCGCCTACCTGGACGGGATCACCGAGCACTTCTGGGCGGCGGTCGGCCCGTAGATCATCCGGGACCGGGGCCGTACATTGGCGGCCGTGAGACGACACATACCCTTCGACCGACTCCACAACTTCCGTGACCTGGGCGGCTATCGGACCGCCGACGGCGGAACCGTGCGGTGGGAGACCCTCTACCGCTCCGACTCCCTCGGCAAGCTCGCGGACGCCGGCCCGGCCGACCTGGAGCGCTTCCGCGCGCTGGGCGTGGGCACGGTGATCGACCTGCGCTATCCGTGGGAGATCGCCGGCAAGGGCCGCCTGCCGGAGACCGAGGAGGTCTCCTGGCACAACCTCTCCATCGAACACCGCCCCTACGACCAGGAGGCGATCGACCCGGCCCTCGACCCCTGGCGCTACCTCGCCGACCGTTTCGCCGAGGTCGCCGAGGACGGGGCGGAGGAGCTCCGTGCGGCCCTGGAGCTGATCGCCGCCGCCGAGGGGCCGCTCGTCTTCCACTGCGCCTCCGGGAAGGACCGCACGGGTCTGCTCGCGGCCGTCGTCCTCGGCCTCCTGGAGGTCCCGGACGAGGAGATCCTCGCGGACTTCGCGCTCACCGAGCTGGCCACGGAGCGGCTGATCTCCGACTGGCGGGCCGCGCACCCGGGCCGGGAGCCGCGCTGGCCGGGCTACGGCCGGGCGCCCGCCGACGTCATCCGGCTGTTCCTCGCGGACCTGCGCGAGCGGTACGGCTCGGTGTACGCGTACGCCACCGGCCACGTCGGGCTCGACCCGGCGGTGGTGACGGCGCTCAAGGCCCGTCTGGTCGAGGCCGCCTGAGGTCCCGCCGGGGCCGCGGTGCTCGCGGGCGGTCCCGGCGGCAAGCCCTTCGTACGCGTCTCGACCGGGCCCGCCCGTTCAGTCCCACCGGTCGAAGTCGAAGAGCTGCCCGGCCGCGTCCGGCGCGCAGGGCGCCTGGGCGAGCCGCGCCCAGGCGGCCGAGCGGTCGCCGACGACGGTGACGCAGCTGCCGGGGGTCGCGGAGCCCACCGGGACGATCCGGTAGCCCTCGACGGGGGTGCCGTACGCCTCCAGGGCGAAGGACTCGACCCGGGTCGGGTCGCCGCACTCGGAGTCCTCGTACGCGGCGCCGGGTATCCGGCCGCCCGAGGGCAGGCCGGAGCAGCCGGCGCCGAAGTCGGGGTGGTCCGAAACGATCCTCCACCGGCCGCCGCCCGCCTCCGCCAGCGAGTAGCGCGGGAGGCCCGCGGCGGCGCACGGCAGCTGGTGGACCTGGCCGGTGCGGGTGCCGCGCCGCTCGCCGAGGCAGAAGTCGGTGCCGGCCACCCGGATCCGGACGTCCCCGGCGGCGGGGGCGGTGGGGGTACGGGGCGGATGCCCGGCGTGCCCGTCCCGCAGGAAGGCGACGACACTGACCCCGGCCAGCACGAGCCCGGCGAACGCGACGACCGCGACGACCGCGACGAGGGCACGCCGTATCCGGAAGCCGGGCCCGTCCGGGGCACCGGGGCCGTCCGGCGAGCCGCCAGGCCCGGACGGGGAGCCAGGCCCTGACGGGGTACCGGCCTCGGACCGGGAACCGCTCGCGCCGCCACCACCGGGAGCACCGCCCCCGGCGGGACCACCGGGACCACCGTCGCCACCGGGACCGTCAGAGCCGTCGGCGGCGCCGGCATCGGGGCCGTCTGCGGCCTCGGGCCGGGCGGGTGTCCCACCGGGGTCCGCCGCCCCCGCCCGGGCCCCGGGAGTCTCCCCCGCCCGGGCCCCGGCGAGCGCCTCCCCCCGGTCTTCGGGCGTCGCATCCGCCCGGGCTCCTGGTGCCGCCTCCCCCCGCGCCCCGGCGCCCGCCGCGCCTGCCGCGGCCGCCCCGTACGCCCCCCGCCCCGCCAGCTTCCTCCGTACCGTCCGCCAGTGGTCCGCCTCGTCCTCTTCGACCCCGCAGGCGCGGACGAAGGTGGTGAGCAGTTCCTCTCGGGGCAGGGTCGGGCGGGCCAGCATGTTCGCCACCGTGGAGCGGGGCAGGACGTCGCCGTGCGTCTCCGCGCGTGCCGACAGCTCGCGGTAGGTCAGGCCCGACCAGTCCTTGAGGGCCTGGAGGCACGCGAGGAACTCGGCGGGGTTCCGTACCTCCCGTGGGTCAGGAGCGTGCTCCCCCGGCGTCATCCGCGCGTCCCCCTTCCGCCGGACAGGGTTGGGACATGTCCGGGACAGCCCCAAGCCTTGTTGATCTCGTGCCGGGGCTCAAGAGTGGAATCCGGCATTTCCGGGGGGAGTGCCGGGGCACGACGGAGTGGCCCCGACCGTCCACGGGGGGACGGTCGGGGCCACTCGGGTCGTCTCGGGCCCCGAAGGGCCCGTCCCGACCGTCCGGGTCCCGAAGGGCCCCGTTCCGGTCAGAAGACCGACTCTGCCTCGCGCATGCGGTCCTCGGGGACCGTCTTGAGCTGGGTCACGGCCTCGGCCAGCGGCACCATCTCGACGTTCGTGCCGCGCAGCGCGGTCATCCGGCCGAAGTCGCCGCGGTGGGCCGCCTCCACCGCGTGCCAGCCGAAGCGGGTGGCGAGCACCCGGTCGTACGCGGTCGGCGTGCCGCCACGCTGGACGTGGCCGAGGATGACCGGGCGGGCCTCCTTGCCGAGGCGCCGCTCCAGCTCGACGGCGAGCTGGTTGCCGATGCCCTGGAAGCGCTCGTGGCCGAACTGGTCGATCTCGCCCTTCTCGTAGTCCATGGAGCCCTCGGCCGGGTGGGCGCCCTCGGCGACGCAGATGACGGCGAACTTCTTGCCGCGGGCGAAGCGCTCCTCGACCATCTTGACGAGGTCGTCGACCTGGAAGGGGCGCTCGGGGAGGCAGATGCCGTGGGCGCCGCCGGCCATGCCGGACTCGAGGGCGATCCAGCCGGCGTGGCGGCCCATCACCTCGACGACCATCACCCGCTGGTGGGACTCGGCGGTCGTCTTGAGGCGGTCCATGGCCTCGGTGGCGACGCCGACGGCGGTGTCGAAGCCGAAGGTGCGGTCCGTGGAGGAGATGTCGTTGTCGATGGTCTTCGGGACGCCGACGACGGGCATGCCGGCCTCGGAGAGCATCCGGGCGGCGGTCAGGGTGCCTTCGCCGCCGATGGGGATGAGGACGTCGATGCCGTACGTGCGGGCCAGGTCGGAGGCGGAATCGGCGGCCTCGCGGAGCCGGTTCCGCTCCAGGCGGGCGGAGCCGAGGATGGTGCCGCCGCGGGCGAGGATGCCGCTGACGGCGTCGAGGTCGAGGGGGCGGTAGTGGCCGTCGAGGAGGCCCTTGAACCCGTCCTCGAAGCCGATGACTTCGTCGTTGTGGCCGGTCAGCGCCCGGTGCACGACCGACCGGATCACTGCGTTCAGGCCGGGGCAGTCGCCGCCTGCGGTGAGAACTCCGATGCGCATCGTGCTTGGTCTCCTGCTCGGTCGCGGTCCGTTGTGAGCCACCACGATTCTCCCACGCGCCGCCCGGCGGACGCGTTCGTCGCCCGTCCGCGCGTCCCTGTCGGTGGCCCGCGGAGGCCTTTTGTCCCGGGTTTCCGGGCCCTTCGTCCGGGGGGCGACGTAACCATCGGCGGGGGTATTGTCAAGGGGGTAATGCCGCCCTATCGGGGCTTTCTGAGCACTGCCGATTGACGCACGGGGCGCGGATCGGTGCCGCGAGAGCACCGCTCGGCCCCTTCCGCAGGACTGGACAGGAGACCACGGCGTGACGCGCAGCGTGTACGTGACCGGGATCGACCGCGGTGACGGCCGCCAGGTCGTCGAGCTGGGAGTCATGGAGCTCCTCACCCGCCAGGTGGACCGGGTGGGGGTGTTCCGCCCGCTGGTGCACCACCGTCCCGACCGGCTCTTCGATCTGCTGCGCGCCCGCTACCGGCTCTCGCAGGACCCGTCGACGGTCTACGGCATGGACTACCACGAGGCCTCGGCGCTCCAGGCCGAGCGGGGCACCGACGAGCTGGTCTCCCGGCTCGTCGACCGCTTCCACGACGTCGCCCGCGACTACGAGGTCGTCCTCGTCCTCGGCACCGACTTCGCCGCCACCCAGCTCCCCGACGAGCTCGCGCTCAACGCGCGCCTCGCCAACGAGTTCGGCGCCTCCGTCATCCCGGTGGTCGGCGGCAAGGGCCAGGCCGCCGAGTCCGTGCGGGCCGAGGCGCGCAACGCCTTCCGGGCGTACGACGGGCTCGGCTGCGACGTCCTCGCGATGGTCGTCAACCGGGTGTCCGGCGAGGACCGCGAGCCCATCGCCGAGCGGCTCGCGGCCCGGCTCCCCGTGCCCTGCTACGTGCTGCCCGACGAGCCGGCGCTCGCCGCGCCCACGGTCGCCCAGATCACCCACGCGCTGGGCGCCTCCGTCGTCCTCGGCGACGACGCCGGGCTGGCGCGGGACGCGCTCGACTTCGTCTTCGGCGGCGCGATGCTGCCGAACTTCCTCCCCGCGCTGACCCCGGGCTGTCTCGTCGTCACCCCCGGGGACCGGGCCGACCTGGTCGTCGGCGCGCTCGCCGCGCACTCGGCCGGCACCCCGCCGATCGCCGGCGTGCTGCTCACCCTGAACGAGCGGCCCGACGACGCGATCCTGACCCTGGCGGCCCGCCTCGCGCCCGGCACGCCGGTCATCTCCGTGCCCGGCAACAGCTTCCCGACCGCGGCCGAGCTGTTCGCGCTCGAAGGCAAGCTGAGCGCCGCGACCCCGCGCAAGGCGGAGACCGCCCTCGGTCTCTTCGAGCGGCACGTGGACACCACCGACCTCCTCAAGCGGATCTCGGTGGCGCGCAGCGGCCGGGTCACGCCGATGATGTTCGAGCACGAGCTGCTCGAACAGGCCCGGGCCGACCGGCGCCGGGTGGTGCTGCCGGAGGGCACCGAGGAGCGGGTGCTGCGCGCGGCGGACGTGCTGGTCCGCCGTGACGTCTGCGATCTGACGCTGCTCGGCGACGTCGAGGCCATCCGCAAGAAGGCCGCCGACCTGAGCGTCAACCTGGGCGACACGCAGCTGATCGACCCGCAGACCTCGGAGCTGCGCGACTCCTTCGCCGAGAAGTACGCGGCGCTGCGGGCCCACAAGGGCGTCACCGTCGAGCTGGCGTACGACGTCGTCTCGGACGTGAACTACTTCGGCACCCTGATGGTGCAGGAGGGCCTCGCCGACGGCATGGTGTCGGGGTCCGTGCACTCCACGGCGGCGACGATCCGGCCCGCGTTCGAGATCATCAAGACGAAGCCGGACGCCTCGATCGTCTCCTCGGTGTTCTTCATGTGCCTCGCCGACAAGGTCCTCGTGTACGGCGACTGCGCGGTCAACCCGGACCCGAACGCCGAGCAGCTCGCGGACATCGCCGCCCAGTCGGCGGAGACCGCGGCCCGCTTCGGGGTGGAGCCGCGGATCGCGATGCTCTCGTACTCCACCGGCACCTCGGGCTCCGGCGCGGACGTCGACAAGGTGCGGGAGGCGACGAAGCTGGTCCGCGAGGCGCGTCCGGAGCTGCGGATCGAGGGCCCGATCCAGTACGACGCGGCCGTCGAGCCCTCCGTCGCGGCGACGAAGCTGCCGGGTTCGGAGGTGGCGGGTCAGGCGACCGTGCTGATCTTCCCGGACCTCAACACGGGCAACAACACCTACAAGGCCGTGCAGCGTTCGGCCGGCGCCGTGGCGGTCGGCCCGGTGCTCCAGGGTCTGCGCAAGCCCGTGAACGACCTCTCGCGCGGCGCGCTCGTCAGCGACATCGTCAACACGGTCGCCATCACGGCGATCCAGTCCCAGTCCCAGGAGCTCCCGGCATGACCCCTCCCGCCCACCCGTCGCCCACCACCGCCCTGCCCGACGGGCTTCGCTCGACCCCTCCCACCCGTGTGCTGGTCCTCAACTCCGGTTCCTCGTCGGTGAAGTACCAGCTGCTCGACATGCGTGACGACAGCCGCCTGGCGCAGGGTCTCGTGGAGCGGATCGGCGAGGAGACCTCGCGGATCGCGCACACCCCGCCGGGGGGCGGTGAGAAGCGGGAGAGGAGCGGGCCGATCGCGGATCACGCGGCCGCGCTGAAGGCGGTCGCCGAGGAGCTGGCGACGGACGGTCTGGGCCTGGACTCCCCCGAGCTGGCGGCGATCGGCCACCGGGTGGTGCACGGCGGGCTGCGGTTCACCGAGCCGACGGTGATCGACGACGAGGTGCTCGCGGAGATCGAGCGGCTCGTGCCGGTGGCGCCGCTGCACAACCCGGCGAACCTGGTGGGCATCCGTACGGCGATGGCGATGCGCCCGGACCTGCCGCAGGTGGCGGTCTTCGACACCGCCTTCCACACGACGATGCCGGAGTCGGCGGCGCGGTACGCGATCGACGTGGAGACGGCCGACGCGCACCGGATCCGCCGGTACGGCTTCCACGGCACCTCGCACGCGTACGTCTCGCGGGAGACGGCGCGCCTCCTCGGCAAGGAGCCGGAGGAGGTGAACGTGATCGTGCTGCACCTGGGGAACGGCGCGTCGGCGTCGGCGGTGCGGGGCGGCCGGTGCGTGGACACCTCGATGGGTCTGACGCCGCTGGAGGGCCTGGTCATGGGCACCCGCTCGGGCGACATCGACCCGGCGGTGACCTTCCACCTGATGCGGAACGCGGACATGTCGGCGGAGGAGGTCGACGTGCTGCTGAACAAGAAGTCCGGGCTGGTGGGGCTCTGCGGCGACAACGACATGCGGGAGATCCGCCGGCGGATCGACGAGGGCGACGAGCGGGCGGCGCTCGCCTTCGACGTCTACATCCACCGTCTGAAGAAGTACATCGGGGCGTACTACGCGGTGCTCGGCCGGGTGGACGCGGTGGCGTTCACGGCGGGGGTCGGTGAGAACGCGGCGCCGGTGCGGGAGGCTGCGATCGCGGGCCTGGAGGAGCTGGGGCTCGCGGTGGACGCGGACCTGAACTCCGTGCGTTCCGACGAGGCCCGGATCATCTCGCCGGTGTACGCGCGGGTGGCGGTCGCGGTGGTGCCGACGGACGAGGAGCTGGAGATCGCGCGCCAGAGCTACGCGCTCGTTCTGGAAGGGGCGAGCTCGAACGAGTGAACGCCTGAGCGGGCCCGCGCCCATTTGTACTTTCCGCCAGACGGAATATTCCGCAGTGAAACAAACCGATAGGATCCGCCTCATGCGCCGTTCCAAAATCGTCTGCACGCTGGGCCCCGCCGTCGACTCGTATGAGCAGCTGAAGGCTCTCATCGAGGCCGGTATGAACGTGGCCCGATTCAACTTCAGCCACGGGTCCCAGGCAGAGCACCAGGAGCGGTACGACCGTCTCCGGCAGGTCTCCGCAGAAATCGGGCGCGCCGTCGGCGTCCTCGCCGACCTCCAGGGCCCGAAGATCCGTCTGGAGACCTTCGCCGAGGGACCGGTCGAGCTGGTGCGCGGTGACGAGTTCACCATCACCACCGAGGACGTCCCGGGCGACAAGTCGATCTGCGGCACCACCTACAAGGGTCTGCCGGGCGACGTCTCCAAGGGCGACCAGGTCCTGATCAACGACGGCAACGTCGAGCTGCGGGTCGTCGAGGTCGACGGCCCCCGGGTCAAGACCATCGTCGTCGAGGGCGGCGTCATCTCCGACCACAAGGGCATCAACCTGCCCGGCGCGGCGGTCAACGTGCCCGCGCTGTCGGAGAAGGACGTCGACGACCTCCGCTTCGCGCTGCGGATGGGCTGCGACATGGTCGCCCTGTCCTTCGTCCGCGACGCCAACGACGTCAAGGACGTCCACAAGGTGATGGACGAGGAGGGCCGCCGGGTCCCCGTCATCGCCAAGGTGGAGAAGCCGCAGGCGGTCGAGAACATGGCGGACGTCGTCGCCGCCTTCGACGCCGTCATGGTGGCCCGTGGCGACCTCGCGGTGGAGTACCCGCTGGAGAAGGTCCCGATGGTGCAGAAGCGCCTCGTGGAGATGTGCCGCCGCAACGCCAAGCCGGTCATCGTCGCCACCCAGATGATGGAGTCGATGATCACCAACTCCCGGCCGACCCGCGCCGAGGCGAGCGACGTCGCCAACGCGATCCTGGACGGCGCGGACGCGGTCATGCTCTCGGCCGAGTCCTCGGTCGGCGCGTACCCGATCGAGACCGTCAAGACGATGTCGAAGATCGTCGCCGCGGCCGAGGAGGAGCTCCTCTCCAAGGGCCTCCAGCCCCTGGTCCCCGGCAAGAAGCCGCGCACCCAGGGCGGCTCCGTCGCCCGCGCGGCCTGCGAGATCGCGGACTTCCTCGACGGCAAGGCGCTGATCGCCTTCACGCAGTCCGGCGACACCGCCCGCCGCCTCTCGCGCTACCGCACGCAGCAGCCGATCCTCGCCTTCACGACGGACGAGGGCACCCGGAACCAGCTCACCCTGAGCTGGGGCGTGGAGTCCTTCCTGGTCCCGTTCGTGAACAACACGGACGCCATGGTCGACCTCGTGGACGCCGAGCTCCTCAAGCTCCAGCGCCACAGCGAGGGCGACATCATGGTCATCACTGCCGGCTCGCCCCCCGGCGTCCCGGGCACGACCAACATGGTCCGCGTCCACCACCTCGGCGGCGCCGAGCACGCCTGACCCGCGTGAGCCATGACGAAGCCCCCGTCCGGTGCGGACGGGGGCTTCGTCGTGTGCGGCTCCCGGAGTGGTACGGGGGTCAGCTGGGCTCGATCGTGTTGCGGAGGCCGGGGACCCTGAGGGTGCCGCCGAACTGGCCCGCCTGCTTGAGCTTCACGTTGGTGAAGAAGACCTCCGGGAGGTTCAGCGGCGGCGGGGACTCCGGGCTGAAGGTGATCGGGATGAGGCCGATGAGGTTGCCCTTCAGCTCCTCTGTGTACATCGTCACCGTGCCCTCGGTGATGGTCGACTCCTTGCCCTTGTCGGAACGGACGTGGGCCGTCAGCCCTTCGGAGTGCTCCGTCAGCTGGTGCAGGTCCTTGATCTTCACCGTGGTCGCGGTGAACTTCAGCACCTTCTTGATCTTGCCGCTGCCGGTCTTCACCTCGACGATGCCGTGGTACTTCAGGCCGCTCAGCGTGAGCTTCGTGCTCTCCAGGCGCCACGGCGCGTCCGGGAGCAGCGGGATGCCCTGCTCCAGGTCGGCGTCCGCGAGGGCCTGCGCGTCGTACTCGGGGCACGGGAAACGGGGCTTGGCCCCGTCGGGTATGTCCGTGTCCGGCTTGACGTCGAGACCCTTGGCGCTCTCGGGGAGCTCCTCGACCTTGGCACCGGCCTCCGCGGCGGCCTTCTCGATCGCCTTCCTCGTCCGGTCGGCGTCCGGGTCCTCCGCCGGCTTCGGCTTGGAGGACGCGGTGGCGGTCGGTGCCGGGGCGTCGGTCGCCGGCGCCTTGTCGGCGGGGGCCCCCGTCTGCTGCGGAGCGGGGGTCGTCGGCGCCGCCGTCGTGGGCGTGGCCGTCGGCGTCTTGTCGGGGCCGTCGAAGAGGTCCGTGAGGGCGTCGCCCAGGCCCAGCGGGTCCAGCGGGTTCCTGGACTGCGTCGGCGAGGGGGTGGCCGTGGGGGTCGCGGCGGGCGCGGGGGCGGTCGTCGCGCGCTCCTGCGTCTGGGGCGCGGCGGTCTGGCCGGTCTGCCGCGCGGCGGTCTGGCCGGTCTGCGTCGCGGCGGGCGTCGGGGTCCCGGACGGCGTCGCGCCGGCGGAGGGCGTGGCGGTCGCCGAGGGGGTGTCCGTCGGCGTGGCCGTGGCGGTGGGCTTCGCGCTCCCGTCCGGCTTCGCCGTGTCCGTCGCCTCCGGCGTCGGCTCGTCCGAGCGCGTCACACAGGGGCCGGGGGCGAAGGGGATGTCCGCGTCGTCCGCGAGGGCGAGTCTGGGCGTGAGGCCCATGCCCACGAGCACCGCGGTCGGCATGGCCGCCAGGGCCATCGCCTTCCCCGCGGGGCCCTGGATCCTGTTCAGCAGCGACTTGCGCGGGGCCGCGTGTCGCGGGCCCTCTTTCGCGAGCGCCGGCTGAGTCTCGTCACCCCGCACTGTTCCTCCCGCCATTGGCGTCGATGGTCGTTTCGGTCGCCTGGTGCTCCGCCTCGCGCTGCTCCGGGACCACGGCCGCGGGCACGACCTCCGTCGCGGGCTCCGCACCGGCCTCGTCCGAGGCCTCCGGCCGACCGTCGTGCTCTGCGCGCTCGCTCTCCTCGACCGGGGGCGCGGGTGCCCAGGCGGCGGACATGCCGCCTCCGATGAGGGCGAACAGGTATCCGATGACGAAGCCGCCGAAGTTCGACACCGGGATGGAGACGAGCGCCAGGACGATCGACGCGACGCCCGCGAACACCCGGACGACGGGCTGGAACCACATCGTCAGGCCGAGCGTGATCAGCAGGACGCCGATGATCAGCGCGGCCGATCCGGCCGTCGTCTGCATGGCCATGGTGATGTTGCCGAGCCGCATGTCCCCGTACGGGAGGTACGCGATCGGTACGCCGCCGATCATGGTGAACAGTCCCGCCCAGAAGGGCCGGGTCTGCCGCCAGACCTTGAACCGGTTCTCCTTTTTGGGGACTTCGCGGGAGGCGGGGATCTCGGCGCTCATGGAACAGCTCCCTGGAAGCGGTGTTGCTGAGAAAGGTGAAGAAAGGAACCTGGCGGGTGGGACCGTGCGCGACGGCCCCACCCTCCGAACGGATCGGTCCTCAGGGACCGGCCGGTCCTAGTAGCACTCGGCGCTCGTGCCCCGGTGCAGCGACAGGTGCAGGTCGGGCAGCTTGAAGGTGCCGGCCGTGGTGGCCCAGGCCTTCTGCTCCACGTTGTTCAGCGTGGCCTGCTGGGCGCGCTGGCCGAAGCCGTACGGGTTGGCCTTGGTGTTGGGCTGGATGCCCGGCTTGCCCGCGTCCGTCTTGCCGCCGAACTCGTTGAGCTTGCCGGCGGCGACGCCGATGTCGATGTTCTTGAACTCGGCGTCGGTCTTGAGCTCGGAGACATCCAGGTAGATGTCCTTGGCGTAGACCTTGTCCTCGTCCTTGCCGGTCTTGACGGCGTCGGTGCCGGCCTCCAGGCGGAGGGTGACGTCACCGATGAACGGCACCTTCGGCGTGACGACCGACTGGCACATGTTGGTGATCCAGGCCTCGGAGAAGCCGGACACGGCCACCGGGGCGGCGAAGTCCTTGCCCTCGAGGTCCTTGCCCGCGTCCACGCTGCCGTACTGGACGAAGTCCGTACCGACGAGGCTGTTGGCCTTAACCTTGAATTCCTGGCCGGAGATGCTGAAGGACGCGGCGAGCGCGCCCTGGGCCAGGCCGACACCGATCGCGGCCGTCGCGGCCACGCTCGGGACCATGACGACGGCGAACCGCTTCCATCTGGTCCCGCCACGAACCTGGGACTTCATGAGAATTCCTCCTTCTCGGACGTACATCTCCGGAGGGACCCCGGGGGGCCACCCTGGGATGGGAGAAGAGCTACGTCCTCGGGAAGGAGAGCGCCGAGGCATCAGGCGGCGCGATGCGCGTCCGAATCACCGGCGATCACCCCCGAGCGACAACCATGGGTCACGCCTTCGAGCGCGACCTGATTGGACAGGCCCCGGTCGGTGAGATCGGGAACCCCCCTGTCCACGACCGGTGCCGGAACACCGGTCCACTCGGTGGGGACCCTCGCCGCGTCCCCGGGTGGTTGCCGGGGTGGTGCGGTTCGGACCGAGCGTCGCCGATCGTGGTCCATTCCGGGCCCCCGCACAAGGGGGTTCGTTACTGGCTAGTAACGGGTGGATAACCACGTCATGGCGGGGCGGGGCCGAACGGGCACGCTGGGTGTGTTCGAGTGACGGTGAATGTCAGGAGATCGCCACATGAATCCGGACAGAACGCCGGGTTCGATTTACTGCAAGTAACAGCGGCCGCGATTACCAAGTTTTGGTAAAGCGCGGCCGCGTTTTGTCACCCTGCTGCCAAATCGTCAGACGATCCGGCACGCCCGGAGAGCTAGAACAGCACCCTGGCGAGGGCCTGCCGGGCGGCCGTCACGCGCGGGTCGTCGGCGCCGATCACCTCGAACAGCTCCAGGAGACGCAGCCGCGCCGCGTTCCGGTCCTCGCCCGCCGTGCGGCGCACGGCCTCCACGAGGCGCCCGAAGGCGTCCTGCACATGACCGCCCACCAGATCCAGGTCGGCGGCGGCGATCTGCGCGGCGACGTCGGCCGGGTTGTCCGCCGCGTTCTTGCGGACGGCGCCCGGGTCGAGGTCCTGCACCCGGGCGAGGAGCTCGGCCTGCGCCAGGCCGAGCTTGGCCTCCGGGTGGGCCGGGTCGTCGGCGAGCACGTTCTTGTACGCCTGGACGGCACCCGCCAGGTCGCCCGCGTCGAGCGCGGACATCGCCGCTTCGAGGAGCGCGTCGTACGGACCGGCCGGCCGCGCCGCCGGGTCCGAGGCGTCGGCGCCGGCGTCCACGACGATGCCGGTGAGGCCGAATCGCTCCTCACCGACCTGGATCAGCTGGTCGAGGGTCTCCCGGATCTGCGCCTCGGGCACCGCGCCCTGGAACAGCGGCAGCGCCTGACCGGCGACCACCGCGAAAACGGCCGGAATTCCCTGGATGCCGAACTGCTGCATCAGCATCTGGTTGGCGTCGACGTCGATCTTCGCGAGCAGGAAGCGGCCGTTGTACTCGACGGCCAGCCGCTCCAGGAGGGGGCCGAGCTGCTTGCACGGCTCACACCACTCGGCCCAGAAGTCGAGGACGACCGGAACCTCGGCCGAGCGCTGGAGCACGTCGCGCTCGAAGCCGGCCTCGTCGACGTCGATCACCAGGGCCGACGGGGGTACGGCGGCGGAACCGCCCTGCCGGGCGGCTTCGGCGCGCGCCTGCTCCGCCTTCGCCTTGGCCTCTCCGGCCGCCTTCACCGCGGCGAGGTCGACGACGCCGCTCATGGACATGTTTCGGGGCTGCATGGATACATCCTCCCCCCTCCGCGCGCGTAACCGGTAAGCCATGGCTGAACCGTGCCGTCCGCGCATCTCCCGCCGGTGTGCGAGACGCGTGGACGACACGGTCCTTCGTCTTCGGCGGCACCGGGTCCCCACCCGGCGCCTGCTGTCGCGCCGGATCCCCATCCGGCACTGTGGTTGTCGCTCAGGCCGCTCAATGCCTTTCGCTACGGGTCGTAGCGTAACTCCAGGGAAGGATCCGGCGGGAGGGCGGGGACGGGATCCGCACGGTGAACTGCCTCACATCACCGGCCTCTGGCGGTGTACCTACCGGCGGGTATGGTCGCTTTCCATGTGTAAGCGCACCAACCCCCGCGGCAGCCGCACCGGGCGCCCCCGCTCCACCGAGGCCGACACGGCCATCCTGGAGGCGACCCGCGCGGCCCTGGTCGAACTGGGCTGGTCCAAGCTCACGATGGGGGACGTGGCCGGCCGCGCCGGGGTCGCGAAGACGACCCTCTACCGCCGCTGGGCCAACAAGAACGAGCTCGTCGTGGACGCCGTCGCCGTCCTCTTCGACGAACTCGAACTGCCCGACCTCGGTTCCCTCCAGGCCGACATCGAGCACGTGGTGCTGCAGTTCGCGGCCCTCCTCGAACGGCCCGAGACGAAGACGGCCCTCATGGCCGTGGTGGCCGAGTCGACCCGGGACGAGCCGCTCCGCGAGCGCATACGCGCCTCCATCGTCGACCGCCAGAAGCGGCTGGTCCTGGCGGGCCGCGAGCGGGCCCAGCAGCGCGGCGAACTCCCGGCGGGCCGCGACCCGATGGCCGTGGACGCCACCGACGACCTGATCTTCGACGTCATCGCGGGCGCGGTCGTGCACCGCGCCCTGGTCAGCGCCGAACCGGTGGACGCCCCCTGGGTGGCCCGCCTCTCCGCGCTCCTGGTGGGCGGCCTGGGGGCGGCGGCGACCACCGGCTGAACGGGCGGAATCCGGCGGGACGTCAGAAGCCCGGGGGCTCCCCGCATCAGAAGCCCGGGGGCTCCGTGTAGACCCCCCACTCCTCGCGCAGGGCGTCGCAGATCTCGCCGAGCGTGGCCTCGGCGCGGACGGCCTCCAGCATCGGGGGGATCATGTTCGACCCGTCCCGGGCCGCCGCGAGCATCGCGTCGAGCGAGGCGCGGACCCGGGCGTCGTCACGCCGCCCCTTGCGCTCGCCGAGGACCCGAACCTGCTCCCACTCGACCTCGTGGCTGACCCGCAGGATCTCCAGGTCGCCGGTGACCGAGCCGTGGTGGACGTTGACGCCGACGACCCGCTTCTCACCCTTCTCCAGGGCCCGCTGGTACCGGAAGGCGGAGTCGGCGATCTCGCCGGTGAACCAGCCGTCCTCGATGCCCCGCAGGATGCCGGAGGTCATCGGGCCGATCGGGTGCCTGCCGTCCGGGTGGGCGCGCAGACCGCGCTCCTTGATCTGCTCGAAGACCTTCTCGGCGTCGGCCTCGATGCGGTCGGTGAGCTGCTCCACGTACCAGGAACCGCCCAGCGGGTCGGCGACGTTGGCGACGCCGGTCTCCTCCATCAGCACCTGCTGGGTGCGCAGCGCGATCTCGGCGGCCTGCTCGCTGGGGAGCGCGAGGGTCTCGTCCAGGGCGTTGGTGTGGAGGGAGTTGGTGCCGCCGAGGACCGCGGAGAGCGCCTCGACCGCGGTCCGCACGACGTTGTTGTACGGCTGCTGGGCGGTGAGGGAGACCCCGGCGGTCTGGGTGTGGAAGCGGAGCCACTGCGCCTTGTCGGTCCTGGCGCCGTAGACCTCCTTCATCCAGCGGGCCCAGATCCGGCGGGCGGCGCGGAACTTGGCGATCTCCTCGAAGAAGTCGAGGTGCGCGTCGAAGAAGAAGGAGAGACCGGGGGCGAAGACGTCGACGTCGAGGCCGCGGGAGAGGCCGAGCTCGACGTAGCCGAAGCCGTCGGCGAGGGTGTACGCCAGCTCCTGCGCGGCCGTCGCCCCGGCCTCGCGGATGTGGTAGCCGGAGACCGAGAGCGGCTTGTACGCGGGGATGCGCGCCGCACAGTGCTCCATCAGGTCGCCGATCAGGCGCAGATGGGGCTCGGGCCGGAAGAGCCACTCCTTCTGGGCGATGTACTCCTTGAAGATGTCGGTCTGCAGCGTGCCGTTGAGGACGGCCGGGTCGACGCCCTGGCGCTCGGCGGCGACCAGGTACATGCAGAAGACCGGGACGGCGGGCCCGGAGATCGTCATGGACGTCGTGACGTCCCCGAGCGGGATGTCCTTGAAGAGGGCCTCCATGTCGGCGGCGGAGTCGACGGCGACGCCGCAGTGCCCGACCTCGCCGAGGGAGCGGGGGTCGTCGGAGTCGCGGCCCATGAGGGTCGGCATGTCGAAGGCGACGGAGAGGCCGCCGCCGCCCGCGGCCAGGATCATCTTGTACCGCTCGTTGGTCTGCTCGGCGTTGCCGAAGCCGGCGAACTGGCGGATGGTCCAGGTCCGGCCCCGGTAGCCGGTCGGGTGCAGACCGCGGGTGAAGGGGTACTCGCCGGGCCAGCCGATGCGCTCGAACCCCTCGTAGACGTCGCCGGGCCGGGGGCCGTAGACCGGCTCGACGGCGTCTCCGGAGAGCGTGCTGAAGTCGGCGTCGCGCTTGTGGGCCTTGTCGTAGCGGGCCTGCCAGCGGCGGCGGCCCTCCTCGATGGCGTCAGCGTCCATCCCTCGAATTTACTAGGACGTCCTAGTAAATGTCGACGGCAAACCCCCGCACGGATGTACGGGGGCAGGGGTCAGGCCTTGACCGGCTGCGCCTGCGCGCCGCTGACCAGCGGAAGCGTCTCGGCGACGACCTTGCGCTCGACGAAGAACGCGGCGGTCGGGATGGTGCCGGAGACCAGCACCCAGAGGAGCTTGCCGAACGGCCACTTCGCCTTGGAGCCCAGGTCGAAGGCGAAGATCAGGTAGATGATGTAGAGGACGCCGTGCAGCTGGGAGACCGCGAAGGTCAGGTCCTCGCCGGTGTGGAAGCCGTACTTCGCCACCATGCAGGCGCAGAGCACGAGCAGCATGACGGCGGTCACGTACGCCATGACGCGGTAGCGGGTCAGCACGCTGGATTTCATGGCTACGAGCGTAACGGCACGATCCGGGCGATCTCCGCCCGGGTCGGGGTGTGGTCAGCCCTCGTCGAAGTCGTGCGCCGCGACCCGCAGCGGGCGCAGCATCGCGAAGATCTCCGCGCACTCCTCGGCGTCGTACGCGCCGAGGCCGAACTCCATCTCCATCAGGTCGCGGGTCGCGGCCTCGACCACCTCGCGGCCCTTCTCCGTGATGGAGGCGAGGGTGCCGCGGCCGTCGTTGGGGTTGGGCCGCTTGGCGACGAGCCCCGACTTCACCAGCCGGTCCACGGTGTTCGTCACCGAGGTCGGATGGACCTGCAGCCGCTCGCCGATCTTGGACATCGGCAGCTCGCCCGCCTTGGAGAAGGTGAGCAGGACCAGGGCCTCGTACCGCGCGAAGGTCAGCCCGTACGGCTTGACGACCGCGTCGACCTCCGCGAGGAGGATCTGGTGGGCGCGCATGATCGAGGTGATCGCGGCCATCGAGGGGACCGGGCCCCAGCGCTTCTGCCAGAGCTCGTCGGCTCGGGCGATGGGGTCGAAGGGGAGACTGAGCGGCTTCGGCACGCATCGACCTTACCGACTGGTCATATGCCGGTCAGCCCCGTCTCGCCTTTCGGTCGCCCGCAGCTCGGCGGCGGCGGCGAGGAGACAGACCGTGCCGAGGACGCCCGTGCCCGCGACGACCGTGTGCACGGGGGCGAACTCGGCCGCGATCCCGGCCCCGGCCATGCCGACGCCCTGCACGGTCATCATGCCCGCGGTCATCAGGGTCATGACCCTCCCCCGCTGCTCCTCGGGGACGGCGGCGACGAACCAGGCGTCGAGGCCGAGGGTGTACGCGCCGGTGGCGCCGGCCAGGAACAGGGCGACGGCCGCGAGGGCGACGCCCGGCTCGGGGGCGTACAGCAGGTACGGCAGGACGCCGGTGACGGCGAGCGGCAGCACGATCCGCGAACGGGTCCCGGCGGAGAGGAACGATCCGGCGAAGAGCTCGCCCGCGATGGTGCCGACGGGCAGCGCGCACATGAGGAGGCCGAGGGCGGCGGTGGAGACGCCGATCTCGTCGGCGTAGGGGGCGGCGAGCGCCTCGGGGACGACGGCGAAGAGCGGCGGCACCCAGAACATCAGCATCAGGGCGCGGATCCGCCGGTCGCGGAGCACCCCCCAGGTGCCGGCGAGTCCGCCCGTGGACGCGGCCGCCCGGGCGGGGCGGCGGGCGGTGCCGAGGCGCAGGAGCAGCGCGGAGACGAGGAACGTGGCGGCGGTGACGGCGAGGGCGCCGCGCGGCGGGACGAGGGTGAGGAGGACGCCGCCGGCGGCGAAGCCGGCGAGCAGCGCGCTCTGCGACACGATCCGCAGCAGCGAACGCCCGAGCACGAACAGCTCGCCCTCGCCGAGGATGTCGGCGAGGGTCGCCATGCGGGTGCCGTTGAAGACGGGCGAGACGACGGCGATGGCGCAGCGCAGCACGAGCAGGACGGCGACGGGGGTGGCGGGCACCACCATGAGCGCGACGCAGCCGGCGCAGACGAGGTCGCAGACGACGAGGATCCGCCGGGGCGGGAGCCGGTCGGTGAGCCCGGCGAGGAGGGTGCCGCCGAGGAGGTAGGGCAGGAACCCGAGCGCGAAGGTGAGCGAGGAGAGCAGCGGCGACCGGGTCAGGTCGTACACGAGCACGGTGAGCGCGAGCTCACTGACGACGACCCCGAGCAGCGAGAACAGATGCGCCACGAACACGAACCGGAACTCGGGGACGGCGAAGACGGCGAGGTATCCGGGGGCCGCGGTCGAATCCTCGGAGTCGGCGACCGGGCCGGACGCGGGCGGCGACCTCGGCCGGCTTGCGGGTGAGCGCCTCGGTCATCATCAGCTCGGTGATGCGGACGTTGGAGATCGTGCCGTCCCGCTTGATCCACGCG